>CAYYJP010000009.1:0-25622 GCA_964472285.1 uncultured Gammaproteobacteria bacterium
ATATTTATCAACCTCCGCTTTTAATAAACGAGGGGTTTGTTGACCCCTAAAAAGAATGCTTACAGGACAAGCAATTCCAGAACATCAAGTATTTCTCAAAAAAGGCTTAGATATTTTAAAATTAGTTTCTCCTAATGAAAACGAAATCGAAGAAGGTGCTATAGGTATGTATCGAGGATTATCATCACTCTGGCCTGCAATTAAAAACCCAACAAAAAGACAAATGCCTAAGTGGTATTAAAATCTTCTTAAAGGCTTTCTATCTGGAAGAACATTAGAAGACAAGGGTTTATCTCCACGCATTCTCTCTGTTTCTCTTGCAGGATTTACATTAGGATTACCGACCCTTACGATATTAGGATGAGCTAAATATACTTCATTTGCTAATATTCTTGGATGAAGTCTACGTTTTACTCCCAGTCTTTCATCTATACTCATGTTAATAATTATACTAAATCTATCATATTTGTCAACTATAGGATATCTTGTCTTATTTTTATCTTGTATTTAACTTCAATTTAAGCTATAATTGATCAAATGAAAGTACAAGGACATCCACAATATTTTGAACAAGCACAAGTAGTTTGTGCCTGTGGGAACAAATTTACAACAGGATCAACTGTTGAGTTAATTCATGTGGAACTTTGTGCCAAATGTCACCCTTTCTATACAGGCGAACAAAGATTTGTAGATAGTGCTTCAAGAATTCAAAAATTCCAGAAGAAACAAGAAATTGCTAGCCTTCATGTTACAAAGAAAAAAGAAAAAGAGCAAAAAAGACAAGATAACGCTCCAAAGACTCTTCGAGAGATGTTACTTGAAGTTCAATAGCTTAACCCCCTTATAATGGATGATTATAGACAAGTACAAATTGCAGAGCTTGATAAAAAAATAGAGGAAACAAAAACCCTTCTTTCAGATCCTACTTTGGCAACTCTTGCAAAGGAAGAAATTAACTCCCTAGAAAATCAAAAGCAAGATATTTTAGCTACCTATGAAAAAGAGGTAAGTTCTAATTCTGGTGGAGATTTAGATGAAAGAAACGTAATCTTACAGGTTAGTGGCGCAGCGGGAGGAGATGAAGCTACTCTTTGGGGACAAGAAGTACTTAGGATGTATTCAAGGTATGCTCAAATGAAAGGCTTTAAGATTGAACAATTAGATGAAGACGTTATTAAAATATCTGGGAAGGGTGCTTTTGAACTTTTTAAATATGAAGCCGGTGTTCATAGGGTACAAAGAATCCCAACAACAGAAAAAAGAGGCAGGGTTCATACATCAACTGCTACCGTTTCAATTCTACCTGAACTTGAAGATATTGATTTACACATAAATCCTGACGACGTTGAGTTTGAAGCCTTCAGATCAGGCGGACACGGAGGACAAAATGTTAACAAAGTATCAACGGCAGTAAGACTTAAACATAGACCTTCAGGCATTATCGTTACCTGCCAAACTCAAAGATTTCAAGCACAAAACAGAGAAATTGCCCTTGAAATGCTTCGTGCTAAACTTTGGGAACAAGAAATAGAAAAACAACATGGTGAAATCGCAGGATTAAAAGCTACACAGGTAGGAAGAGGTATGCGAAGTGAAAAAATAAGAACCTATAACTTCCCGCAAGATAGATTAACAGATCACAGAATAAATAAAAATTTTAGTAATCTTGAAGTTATCATGGAAGGAGAATTCGATAAAGTTATTGAAGCCATGAAAAGCCTAGAAACCGAAGAACTCTTCCCTACTACCTCTTAAAGAGATAAATTATTTTAAATACTTTTTATCTTTATCTTTTAATTTCTCAAGCTTAGATAACCCGTCTTCTGCAATAAGTTTTGCAATTTGTCTTCCTCCGGCAAGATGAGGCAGGACTACATAATCAGCACCCTGATTATAAAGACTTTTTGCTTCTTTTCCTTCAATAGCCATCATAACAACCTTTGCTTTTCTATTTTCATGCTTTAGTTCCTTAAGAAGAAGTAAATTATCTTCAATATCCGGAATTGTAGAAATAACTAACCTAGCATTATCAAGCTTTGCTCTTTGTTGTATGTCTAAATCTGATATATCTCCAAAAAGCTTAAATACTCTCTGGCCATCTTTTTTTACATCATACTTTTTAACAATTGAAGGATCAAAATCAACTAATACAATGTCTACGCTTTGATCTTCCAAAGCTTCAATTACACTTGCGCCCATTTGATCTCCTCCAATAACAACAACATGATCATCTAAATTTTCTAATGAACTTTCATCATTACTCATTTCATTTCGTGCATCTTTTCTTTCAATAAACCCAATAACTTTTTCAAATTTTCTATATAAAGTTTTCCAATGAGTAATCATATATGTTGAGAAAGCAAAAGTAATAAGAGCTACCATTGTAATTAAAGAAACAGTTTTTTGATCTATATGACCAAGCTTTAGACCTAGGAAAGCTAAAATAAGAGAAAATTCAGAAACTTGAGAAAGAGAAATACCTGTTAAAAAAGAGGTTCTTTTTTTATATCCTAGTATTCCTAAAATTACCATTACAATAAAAGGTTTTATAAGTAAAACAAACAAAGAAATGAAAATTGCTGGAATTATAATTTCTGCAATATTTGCAAAAGATATTTGAATTCCAAGTAAGACAAAAAATATTACTATAAAAAAGTCACGTAAAATTTTTGCCTTAGCAATAATTTGATAATTTACTAAAGAATTTGCAAGAGCAACTCCTGCTAAAAATCCACCAATCTCTATTGAAAAGCCTATAAATTCTGATGATACTAAAGCTGCCAATCCAAATACCCATGCTAAACTTGAAAGGAAAAGTGTTTCTGAACTTCGAGCAATTTTTTCAAAAAGCTTTGGAAAGATATTTTTTGATAGATATGCAATCGTGGCAAGAATTAATCCACCTTTAATTAAAACTGAAACTAAATTGCCTACTGGTCCTAAAAATGGACTCTCTCTGGTAGCTCCAGCAAGAAACATCAAAAATCCCATAGCTACTACGTCTTGGACAAGAAGAATTCCTAAAGAAAATTTTCCATGTAAACTGTGGAGTTCATGCTGATCTGACAAAAGCTTTACTACAACGATTGTGCTGGAAAATGTAATTGCAGCTGCAATATAAAAACTTGTAATCTTATCAAAGCTAAATACAAGAGAAATTAAGAATCCCAGTATAAACGTAAGAGATATTTGCCATACTGAAGAAAGTAAAAGCATTTTACCCATTGATAGTAGTTCGTTAACTCTTATTTCAAGACCAACCATAAAAAGTAATAGCGTAATTCCAACCTGGGAAAGCGCAAGTAAAAGTGGTTGATCAGAAACACTAAAAAAGTGAAAAGAGGCAATTAATATTCCAGTTAATATATAAGCTAAAATTGCAGGTTGTTTTAAAAGCCTGAATATTATTGAAAGAAATGCTGAAATACAAATAATAACGGTTAAATCAAAGAAAATAATCTCCACTATTTATTTATAACAAGCTTTGATATATTTGTAAAATGAAATTAACATTACTAGAGAAAAAAAAGATTGTTTCAAATATTAAATCCTTTATTTTTCAACCTGAGAAGAAAATTAAATGGAGAGCTGGTCAGTATTTTATATACTTTCTTAAACATGAAGAGGAGGATCTAAGAGGGATAATGAGATTTTTTACAATTTCCTCTTCTCCATTTCAAAAACATATTGCAATTACAACAAAAGTTTCAAAAACTAGCAGTTCTTTTAAAAAGTCTTTGGATAACTTAAAAATTGGAAATGAAATAGTTGTAAAAGGTCCTGATGGAGATTTTATTATCCAAGACTTTAAAAAAAGTTATATTTTTGTAGCTGGAGGAATTGGCATTACACCTTTTATCTCTATACTAAGACAACTAAACTTTGAGGAAAAATTAGTTAAAATTACTCTTTTATATTCTAATAAAACAAAAGAGTTTGCTTTTAAAAATGAGCTGGATGAAATTTCTAAAAATAATAAAAATCTTGAGATCAAATACTTTGTTTCTCCAAAAAGAATAGATAAAAATATTTTGAAAAACTTTACTACCAATAAAAAAACAATTTTTTATATTTCTGGTCCAGACCCAATGGTTGAAAGTATTACGAAAATCTTATTGGATTTAAAAATTGCGGATGAGGATATAAAAAAAGATTACTTTTCTGGATATAAAAATTAATCTACGAACATAATTTCAATCTCAAGCTCTACTCCAAATCTTTCCATAACTGCCTTTTGAATAATTTGTATAAGTTTTTTAACATCAGTAGATTTTGCATTACCAAGATTAACTATAAAATTAGTGTGTTTAGTTGATAACTGTGCATCCCCCACTGTTTTACCAGAAAGACCTGAAAGAAATGTTAGCTTTGCTGTTGGAATAACTGGAAATGGATCATTTTTAATATACTGAGATAGTTCTTTTAAACTGTCTTTAGAAAATTTTTCTACTGCTACGTTTTTAAAAATGCTCCCTACATTTGGATAATCCAAAGGGTGTCTTTGTTTTCTTTTATTTATTTTATCCTCGATAGAGGCTCTTATTTCTTCTTGATCTTTTGTTACTACATCAAATTTTATAAAAGTAATAATTTCATTAAGTGCTTTAATTTTAAAAATACTTGTTCTGTAATCAAATTCACACTCTTTTTTGCTTCTTTTTTTAATTTCCAAGGTATCCATATTAAGGCTTTCAACCTCTGAAATATTATCTTTGGTTTCACCACCATATGCCCCTGCATTGCCTCTCACAGCTCCCCCAACAGTACCAGGAAGACCACCAGCCCACTCTATACCTGAAAGACTATTTTCAATATAATAATCAAGTAATTTTGACATGAGAGTTCCCCCTCCAACGGTTAGTACGTTTTCTGACTTTTCAATATAATCTATGGAGTTTTTAATAACCAACCCACTTAAATCTTCATCAGGAAACAAAACGTTTGTTGCTCCTCCTAAAATAAAAATTCTTTTTTGATCCTTATCAAAATCTTTAGAGGTCTCATGCCATATTTTTAATCCTTCTATTAATTCATCAATTGAAGTAACATCTAGAAAATACTGTGCGTTTCCACCAATCTTAAAATTGCTGTATTCTTTAAGGGAAATATTAGTTTGTAAATTAAGCATAACTAAATTTTTAATTATTCGTTTGGAGCCGAACCCAAAGTAGCTGACAAGTTTACTGCCTTACCCTCTCTTTGCACTACTATCTCTACCTTATCCCCTACTTTCTTAGAAGCAATAAGAGTAGATAATTCATTTGTTCCAGATACTATTGTACCACCAAAACTTGTTATTATGTCTTTTACTTTCAAGCCAGAGGCTTCTGCTGGAGATCCTTTTACTACATTTTGAATATATGCTCCCTCAGCTAATTTATTAAGCTCTGCTTCTTGCTTTGAAAGCATAAGATAAGAAACACCAAGATATGGTCTTTTAAATTGTCCATTATCATTAAAGTTTTTAAGAGATTCTTTTACAGCATTTACTGGAAGCGCAAAACCAATATTTTGACCAGATTGAGAAACTGCTGTATTTATTCCTATAACTTGTCCTAGTGAATTTACTAATGGTCCCCCACTATTTCCAGGATTTATGGCGGCATCAGTTTGTATTACATTATCTAGTTTTTCAACAAACCCTTGGAATACGCCTCCTGCAGTTATTCCTCTTCCAAGACCAGATATTACTCCTGTTGTAACTGTGTTTCTAAATTCTCCAAGAGCAGTTCCAATTGCAATTACAAACTGACCAACTTGTAGACTTGATGAATCTCCTAATACTACTGGGTTTAGTATTTTATCTTTATTTTGATTTGGGTTTATTTTAAGAAATGCAATGTCATTTAGAGGATCTCTGTAAACTTTTTCAACGTCATAGGTTTTGTTATCGCTCGTAACAACTTGGTATTTTACTCCAGCTTTGGAAACCACATGTTTATTTGTACCAATTAAACCATCTTTGCTGAGAATAAAACCTGATCCTATGTCTGATGATTGTTCTTTTGTACTCTCCCCTGGTACTTCAACAAATCCAAAAGGACCAAATTTAAAACTACTGTTTTGTGTAGGTGGTATTATTTGAACAACTGTAACAACTGATGGCCCAATATTTTTTACTACATCTATTACTACTGATTCTTCTCCTACAACTTTTACGCTTTCTAGCGGAGCTTGAGATTCTGGAGCATTAAAATTAGTTAAATATTTAGGTAAAAGACTCGAAAGCAAGCTCCAACCTATTAATATTATAATTAAAAGAATTAAAAGTATTCCAAGTTTTTTCATGAAGCAATAAGTATTATATCATAAGGAAAAAATTGCTTAAAAATTAAGATAAGTTAAAACTTTAGCTAATCTTCCTTTGGAGGAAGCGGTGATACTTCTTGAGTAGGTACTAATGGAGCATAGTTTACAAATTCTACTTCTATTCCCTTTTTATTAACTGATATGTTCTTAGGATGCCATTCGCTGTTTTCTGGATCTAAATCCTGCTCAAGAGTTCTTATAGACCCATCATTTATACCTTTGAACGTTCCTCTTTCAGTCATGTCTTTTGCCTCAGGTAAAAATTCCGTACCATCTTCAATTGTAATTCTATGGATAACCAATTTTATTGATCCACGCTCATCATTTTCAAGAGAGTAATCAATGGTTAATGCTTTTTCGATAGGTTCATCTTTACCTTTTATTTTCGTACCAGTTATATTTATAACGCCTTCATTATCTTTATCTATTTGAGCACTTCCATCAGCTACTACTTCCATACCTGAAACAGATTGTAGTAAATATTTTCTAATACTATCTACTGGAAAAGTAACTCTAAGATTTGATTTATCTGTATCAGCTTTTAGTTTTGCATTTAATTCTTTTATAGCTTCATCTTCTCCCCCTTCGATCATAAATATGTGACCTTTAGTAACGGGTTCAGGAGCTGTAACTACTGCGGCAGGCCTTACCTCTGCACCAACAACAGGTTGTACTAATGATTGTTTTGTAAAATACTCAAGTTGTCTTTTAAATGGATCGCTAACAGGCGTTACCACATCTTCTGGTTTTAATTTACCAAGGCCATTGTCAATTCTTGCTTGTACTACATGCCAAAGTTTTGTAAAAGTTTCTCCCTCAAGTATTGGAGATAATACGCCTTCTGTTTCTTTAAGTTCTTCTAATACCTTTTTTGCCTTACGTGCATCTACTTTTCTACCTTGTCCTTTTACATCTCCTTTTGTTAAGCATTTGTCAAAAAAAACATTTCCTAAGCTTCCTACACTTTTTTCCTCATCACCAGCAAAATCCCTGTAAAACACGTCTGAAAAATATGTTTCTATTCCTTCCTTATCAAGATCATAAGGATCTTGAATATCAAGTCCAATTATCCTTAATCCATCAAAAAGAGATTGATTAAACCTACCTAAATCTATAAGCTTTGAAATAGCTTCTGCCCTTCCTTTTGCCCAAAGCTTAACCTTATCAGGTCTTTTATCATTTTCCCAAGCTTTTGTTCTTGCACCTACCCATTTCCTATGCATCACTCCATAAGCCTCTATAGGAACAGGATTTTCCTGACTAAGTCTACTGGTAACTTTATCCATTTCATAAGTTGCGCTATCAAATTGCCCAGTTAAAATTCTAACCTCGTATTCAGGGGTTGGTACAAATGATCTCTCAGGACTTACTCTTGTTTCAATAACTGTTGCCATACGTGGTGTATTATACACCTTTTTTGCAAAAAAAGTAAAACTACAGGTCTAGTTGAGGAGTTCAGATACGCCTTTTTCAAGTTGGGTATCCTTAGAGGGATCTTTTGCATCTAAACTTACAGCTACATCAGGCGTTAAACCTTTTTCATGCACCCATGTTCCGTTAGGAGTTAACCATTTTGCAATTGTTACATGAAGTCCTGCTCCATCTCCTAAATCCTCTGCTGTTTGGATTGTACCTTTACCAAAGGAGGTTTCTCCAATAAGCCTTGCTCTATTATTGTCTCTTAATGCGCCAGACACAATTTCAGCTGCTGAAGCACTACCTTTATTTATTAATACAACAACTTTTTCTTTCGTAAATAAACCGTCTCTTGTTGCATACATTGTATCTCTATCTGTAACACCGTTATCTTGAGATACAACTGCTTTACCTTTTTGTAAAAACTCTGATGAAATAAATGCGGCATCGCTTAAATATCCACCCGGATTATTTCTTAAATCAAATACTATTCCTTTGATTTCTTTATCATCTTTTACGTTACTAGCTATTCCTCCTACTAAGTTAAGCCACTCCTGATTAGTATTATCTCCAAATTGAGAAAGTCTTATATAAACAAATTTTGTACAACTGCCTTTACAAGTATCTGTCTTTGCAACTATACTGCAAGCTTCATTTGTACAATTTGCGCTTCTTATCTCCATAACTACGCTTTTAACATTAATTACATCCCTTGTTATCTTAAGATCAATTTGTTTCTCCGCTTCTTTTCTAACAATTCCGAGTGCAACCTGGGTTCCTTTTGGTCCTCTTATTTCTTCAACTGCTTGAGATATATTCCAACCAGCTGTTGACTTACCATCAACTGAAATAATCGTATCCCCTGCTTTTACTCCGGCTCTTTGTGCAGGACTTCCATCTAGTGGTGAAATTACAATTATATTTTTATCTTTTGTTCCAAGTTCTGCTCCAATTCCTGAAAATTGTCCAGCAAGACCTTCTTTGAAATCATTATTTTGTACTGGAGGAAGATAAACTGTGAACGGATCACCAAGACTTGAAACCATACCTGATATTGCTCCGTTTAACATTTTTTGCTGGTCTAATTTTGACTTATCATAATATCCTGCGGTGAGTTTTTCCCAAACTGTCCAAAATGGAGTAAAGTTAACATTAGTAACACCACTTGGTGGCTCCTTACTTATAACGCTTACATTTGGCTTATATGCCTTCCAATCAACTGTTACTTTGTTAACACCAAAATAGTATCCAAAAATAAAGGCTATAAAAAGCCCGAGAAGAATTTGTAAAACTTTTATTTTATTCATAAGAAAAGTATTGCTTTACCTTTAACGTCAATTAGTATTTTTTTACCGTCTTCTTTTTCTAAATTAGAAAAATCTTTAGAATCTATTAACATTACTGCGCCGTCTATATTTGTATTCTCAACTTCTATAAAGTCTAAATCATCAAAGTCAGTTGCTATTATTCCTATTGCACCAAGACTTAATGCTTTATATAAAAATACCCTGTCTATCAAACTTACTGCAATAATTTTTCCCTCAACGTCTTCATTTAGAAAACTTGCATTTTTTATTAACAAAAGATTTCCAATCGCGTCTTTACCGAATGCGTCTTTTCCAACTACAGCGTTTTTTGCAGTTTTTATGACAATCTGTTCATTATTACAAAAATCTATGGTTCCTTCAACTGGTGAAATTATCTTCTCCCCATTAGTTGTATTTTCTGACTTAATATAAATGTCGCAATTTTGTTCGTCAATTTTTGAGACTGTTCCACTTGTACTACTTAATACCTTTTGTCCTCCAAAAAGTTTCTTTTTTATAACAAGAGTGTCCCCTTCTAAAACCTTGTCGCCTAAGTTTTTCTTTAAAGAAGATTTAAATTCTTTTTGAGAAATTCCAAAATCAGAAAGATGAATTACGTTATCAGAGGAAAAACTTTTTTTCTGAGCAAGGGGTTGCCCAACAGATATCTTTTGTCCTTTAGAAACTAAGATTTCTAAATCTTTTGGAAGATTAATTGGCAGTAAAGTCATTTAAGATTATACTCGTGCTACGAAAGGAAGTAGTGCTAAATGTCTAGCATGCTTTACTTCCACGGTTACTCTTTTTTGATGTTTTGTACAAAGACCGCTTCTAAGTCTTCCAATTATCTTTCCTCGTTCTGTTGTAAATCTATTTAAAGATTGTGTATCTAGAAAATGTGGATTCTTTTTTTCTGTGCAGAAATAACACTCTTTAGGAGCGTTCGTCTTTTGTATTCTTTTTATAAATTTTTTCTTAGATTTTGCCATTTGTTTTATTTATTAGAAAGGAATATCGTCTGCTGCGATATCTTCATCAGCTGGTGGTTCCTCTACTACTTCTTCCTTTTTTGCTACCTTTTCTTTTACTTGTTTTGCTGGTTTTACCTCTTCTGCTACTTTTTCTACCTGTTCCCCTTCTACTCTTCTATCCAAAAGTATCATGTCAGAAATGATAACTTCTGTTGTTTGTTTTTGTGTTCCATCTTGAGCTGTCCAACTTCTAGTTGAAAGCCTGCCTTCTACAAAAACTTTCTTTCCTTTTGTTAAGAACTGTGAACAGATTTCAGCAAGCTTATTCCAGGCAACTATTCTATGAAACTCAGTATCATCTTTTTTCTCACCGCTATCAGTTGTCCAAGATCTATTTGTTGCAATGCTAAATGAACAAACTGCAGCACCACTTGGTGTATACCTAAGTTCAGGATCTCTTGTTAGATTTCCAATAAGTTGTGCCCTATTTAAACTTCTTGCCATATTCTTATTATACTCTTATAAGTAAATGCCTTAAAATATCTTCTGTTCCTATTAATCTTTTTTCAAGACCTTCAATACTTTCTGCTTCAAAAAGAAAACTAAAATAAACTCCCTTAGATTCTTTTTTAATTGGATAAGCTAGATCTTTTTCACCAAGATCATCTTGTTTTACAATCTTAGCAGACTTCAAATAATCTTTAACTGTCTCAATTGCCTTTTTTCTATTTACTTGAGAAAGTGATGCTCTTAAAATCAAAACTAGTTGATAATTTCTCATGGGTTTAATTTTACTATAGAGAGAGTTTTTAAGCAAGATAGAAATACGTTTAGGCAGCTTTGGGTAAACTACCATATAAACCAGGTACCTTATTAACAAAATCTGGATTTAAAGTTGCAGCAAGTAATTGTCCGCCTGGCCTTAATCCACCATGCTCACTAGAATAGCGCCTAGAATAGGCTCTACCCTTAGAAGCTTCTTCATATGTATTTACTCCTCCATAAGTTTGTATATTTATAGGATTCATGCCTGCTTGAATAGCCTGCATTACAAAAGCACTTGTCAAATCAACATGCCTTTTTTCAGATGGATCACTAGTCATCTTTTCTGTAATATATGGTCCCCAATTAGCCTCAATAATTCCATTTCCTCTTCTTTCAGGCTCATTTGTAATAAAATAGTTTGCTGCTAAAACTCCTGGGGAAATCGCTAATACAGCTTTACTTAAATCTACTCCATATTCATCACGCAAAACCCAAAGTCCTTGTCTAACTAAACCCGCATTCAAAGCATCTGCGCCTCCATGCAATGTTCCAGCAATAGGATAATTCTGACCGTCTTGGCAAAACAAACCACCTGTTGGACAATCTGCTGGGATAATATCCGAAGTAAGACCAGGTTGTCTTGTAAAAATAACGTTACCAACTACTTTTGTTTTATCTCTTAATGTATCTAAATTAACTTCTTCAACCTGAGGTTCTGTTCCCTCAAACTTTCCAACAACTTGAATCACATTTGGATAATTTGGAAAACCTTGTGCTTCTAAAAACTCTTTTCTGTTTTTTTCTGTGATTACTTCGCTTTCAATTTTGGGATCTATAAAAACTGCTGACATGTTACCTGCTCTTTCACCATAAGAAAATCTTGCAAGAACAGGTCTACCTGGTAAATTTTCTAAGATTGGGAAATATCTTACTCTTTCTTCAAAGCCTGGGATGAATTCTACTTCAAAAAGTGTATCAACTTGATCTACGGTTTTTTCTACGCTAGTTTCTCGTGCGGAAATTTTTGCTTCTATATTATCTTCTACTTGGGTAACTTCTGGCATTATATAATTGATTTTATCTATTAGATGCTAAAAAAGCAATCTAAATTAGATTCTTATTTGGTCTTGAAATACAAACTAAAGTCGACTATTTTTTCTGGGTAATCCAGCCATAGGAAGTGCTAATGCACCAAACGTTAATCCTGCACCAAAAGCTACCATAACAACATAGTCATTTCTATTTACAATACCCTTATTTACTGCTTCAGCAAGAGCTATACCCGTAGATGCTGCAGAAGTATTTCCAGTATGATCAATTGTACTTACAACCTGTTCGTTGGGAAATTCCAACTGACTGGCAACTTCACTCATAATCATTCCGTTTGCTTGATGAGGAATTAAAATTGAATTTTGAGGAGTAATACCAGCTCTTTCCATTGCAAGACTAGCCATTTCTACCATACGCCTAACAGCCTGTTCCCCAATAACTCTTTTATCCATTTTTATTACGTGCATATTTTCCCTGACGGTTCTTTCATTGGTGAAATTTACACTCCCTCCTCCGGGAACGTATAAGGATTTTGCATACTGACCATCTGTCCCAAAAGCAAAACCCATCCTGGTTGGCGCCCCCTCATCCGGCGTAACATTTTCAATAATCAAAGCCGAACCACCATCTGCAAACATTGTAGCAATCTCGGGACTTGAGGTTGTCAAACTTCCACTTAAAACCTCTACCCCAAGAACCGCTTGTGGACCATTGCTGCCGTATGGACTGGAAATATCCGAAAATGCGATCTTAATTGCCTGTAAAAGCCCAACGCATGCATTATTACCTATCTCAACTGCTCTAGTGCTTTCTGGCATTCCCAGTTTTGCTTGCAAAATTGAGGCAGTTGGTTCAGCAGGATAATCAGGAGTTGATGTTGCAAAATAAATCGTTGTTATATCAGGCAAATCAACGTCAGCCATTCTCGCGGCCCTCCTAAGAGCAATCGCCCCAAGATCTGATGAAGCTTGTTCCCCAACCGTTACCCAACGCCTTTCATCTACTTTTATTTTATAGGCAATACTACGAACTTGCCTTTTCTCCAGTGGAGTGGAAAATAAATCTTGCACATCTGAAGTTCTAACAACTCTTTCTGGTAATGCTAAACCTACTCCTGTAATAGCTGGAATTCTTTCTACTGACATAATTTGCCAATTCTACATTGTGGTCAATTGGAAGTCAATTAGGTGCCTATTTTAAATTCAACAACGTCACCATCTTGCATAATATATTCTTTTCCTTCAAACCTTGCTTTTCCATTCACCTTTGATCCTTTCCATCCGTTATTTTCTACAAAATCATTAAAACCTATAACTTCAGCTTTAATAAAGCGTTTCATAAAATCTGTGTGTATTTCTCCTGCGCTAGTAACTGAAGTTGATCCTTTTCTAATAGTCCATGCCCTTACTTCTTTAACTCCAGCTGTTAAAAATGAGATTAATCCTAATTCTTTGTATGCTTTCTGAATAAGTCTTTCTAGTCCTGACTGTTCTACTCCAAGTTCTTTTAAATATTCTTTTTGCTCTTCCTCTGAAAGTGAAGCCAAATCTGATTCAATTTTTGCACAAATTACTACAATCTTTTCAGTACTGATATTTAATAACTGACTATATTTTTGAGAAATACTTACAATTGAGTCTGGATTATAATCTTTTTCACTTACATTTAAAACTACAACTTCTTTTTTGTTAGTTAATAGGCTCAGTTCTTTTATTGATAAATGTTCTTCTTCTGTTAAGTCTACTTCAAAAGCATTTTTACCCTGGTCCAAAACAGCTTTTATTTTTTCTACCGCAGATCTTTTATTTATATCTGTTCTTAAAGCTTTTTCATTTAGATTTTGAAGTGTTTGTAAATCTGCAATCTGGAGTTCTGTTCTAATGGTTTCATAATCTGATTTTGGATCTACTGCTCCTTCTTTAATTACATTGTCGTCTTCAAATGCTCTTACTACATGAGCAACTACTGAAACCTCTCTTATGTGGGATAAAAACTTATTACCAAGGCCTGCGCCTTCACTTGCTCCCTTAACTAGTCCTGCAATATCAACAAACTCAACAACTGCTGGTTTTATTGGAGGAAGACTATCCATTTTCTCTTCATCTTTAGTAATATTGGCAATTGTTAAAAGCCTGTCATCTGGTACAGCAACAACGCCAATATTTGGTTCTATTGTTGCAAATGGATAATTTGCAGCAAGTGCTTGCTGTTTTTTTAAAAGTGCATTAAAAAGAGTTGATTTACCAACATTTGGTAAGCCAACAATTCCGATTGATAGGTTCATATAAAGCTAATTATATCAGAAGTCAATCATGAGGCTAAAATTTGCTCCGTGGTATAGATGATGTTAGAGTTTATTTATATACACCTTGACGATGTTCTATTTTAACTATTTGTATTAAACTTTCTTTTGCATTAAAGCTATATATTATTCTGTAGTCTCCAACTCTAAATTTATAGTAATTCTTAAGCTCTCCATGTAACTTAATGCCAGAAACTGGATTTTGAATAATTTTATCAAAGGATGAAATTATTCTTGTCTGTATATGTTTTGGGAGTTTTGGTAGATTTTTATCAACGCTTTGAGATATGTGTAGATTTTTGGCTGACATTTGAAGCTATTGTTTATTGCTATATTTCTTTTTAACTTCTTCTAATGTTAAGAACTTACCTAGTTTTAATTCTTTTTCAGAAAACTTAATATCTGAGTAAGAGTTTTTAAGACTATAAATTGTCTCCTCTAGAGAATCAAGATAGTCAGGAGAAACTAAAGTAGCTTTAACCTTACCGTTTTTAGTTAAATCTACTCTTGTATATGCCTCATTTATCTCGTCTACGAGACTAAGAAGTATTCTTCTGGCTTCTGTTACTGGTATTACCTGTGTCATAATATGAATGTACATTAAAATGGGCATTTTGTCAATATATCAATTCTGTATAGAATAGGAGACTTTGAATGTAGTATTCTACTCCTTTTGTCTCTTTCCGTTATTATTCTTTCTTTTCCAGGCTGAGGCGGATGGAAACTGAAGTGAAATTCTAAATATTGGTTTTTCCCTTGATAGTGCCAATAGATAAGTTCATGAAGTTAATTATATCAAATGGATTATCAATGGGAAATTAGAAGCCTTTTCCTGTTTGTCTTTCACCTGTTCCGCCCGCAAGAACTCTTCTTGCAAATTTTCTAATTTTTCCAATAACACCCTCAGCAGGTTTAACGGGCTCAGAACTAAGTCCACCTTCTGGGATTCCAGTTCTTGGCCTTAATCCGTATTGTTGAGTTTGTTGTGATTCAACTTGCTCCATAAAATAATAATACATTATTTAAAGCCCTTGTCAAATTACTTTAAATATTTATTAAAAAATTCAACTGTATTTTGCATTGCAGTATTGAATACACTACCTGAAAGATTGTGTCCCCCATTTGGATATTCATTTAACTCATGAGTAATTAATGTTTTATTTAATATTTCATTTAAGTTCCTACTATATCCAATATTAACTACATTATCATCAACTGCATGATGCAAAGAAATTGCTCCTTTTATCTTGCTTAAATAATTTGTTGCAGGAATTTGTTGCCAAAATGAGGAATTATCACTAAATTGTCCATATGTATCAAAAAGAATTTGCCTTTTTCTTTGTCTTTCTGAAACCCCAGATGGTGGTTGATAACTATTGTCTGAAATTCTATATTCCTGCAGATCTTTATATGTATATACTGCACCTGCCCATATTGCTACAGCTGGAATATCTGGCTTTGCAGCTAACGCTCTTAATAAAACATTTCCTGCCATACTGTGTCCCCAAAGACCAATGTTTTTTGGATTTACAAAATCAGAATTTTGTAATGCGTTATAAGCATTTAAAACATCAATAATATAATCTGATGAATAGTATGATCCACCCGGTTCACCTTCTGATTTACCATGACCTCTTAAATCGATTTTAAAAACTACAAATCCATTCTTAGCAAGATAATCTACATAAGAAGAATAATTAGATAAAGTTTGATAACTTTTTGGGGGAATATATCCATGTACAAAAACTATTGCAGGAAAACCATTTTCTGGCTCTTCTCCTTTTGGAATTGTAATTAAACCATTAACTTGTAATCCATCCGAATCAAAACTAGTTAGATAAGAAGAATAATTTGTGTTATCTGAAACTTTTTCTAATGCTGCTAAATTACTGTCGTATAGTCTTTCTCTTAAATATGGAATTGTCATTTCTTGAAATAAGAATGGTGTTGGACTTGGAATTATTCCCCCACTCTGAGTTAAATCTTGTGTAATTTCTTGATACGCAGTCTTATTTTGTTTTGTATAGATAACTAAACCAAGAAGTAGAATTAAAATTATTGCAACAGATCCAATAATTACTCTTCTTCTCTTAGAAGAATTTTTATAAATTTCTTGGTTTTGAAATTTTTCAATTACTTTATTTTTCATTTCTTATATATAATACCTTATATCTTATTTTCAAAGATATATTAAATTATACATTAATGAAAATTGCAATCATTGCTCATCCTAATTCAAAAAATCCAAGGGTTGAAAAAGATCTCTTAGACACTCTTCATGTATATGTTAGCGAGCCTCCTTTAGAAGGAAAAGCAAATAATGCAATAATAAATTCCCTTTCAGATTACTTTAAAGTAAAAAGATCTAGCGTCTTATTAGTAAGTGGAAATAAATCTAAAAATAAAACCTTTGAAATTATAAAATAACTACTCGTACCTTAATGCTTCTATTGGGGAAAGCTTTGCAGCTCTTCTTGCAGGATAAAGTCCAAAAACTACTCCAGCAAGAGTTGATACCCCAACTACATTAATAACTATAACTATCTTCTTTTAAAAAGAAAATATTCTTAAATTTGTTATAATTTAAAAATGAAATTAATAACTCTTAACATTTGGGGAGGAATAGTCCATGACGAAGTTTTGGATTTTATAAAAAATAAGAAAAACGAAACAGATATTTTTTGTTTTCAAGAAATATTTAAATCAGACAAGGAAATAAAGATTTCAAAAGGCGCTTACTCAAATATTAAAAGAGAGGTCGAAGAAATACTTCCAGATTTTAAAGGTTTCTATTACCCAACAGCAGGAAGCGGAGATTTAAATGGATTTGTAGATTATCCACTTTTTTTTGGACAAGAAACTTTTGTTAAAAATGGTATTGAAGTTTTAGATTCTGGGGAAACATATGTTTACAAAAATTATAATGAATTAAGTCTTTATCCAAATGGTAAACCAAATTTTCCAAGAAATTTTGTTTATACAATTTTAGAAAAGGACGGTAAAAAATTTTTAGTTTTAAATATTCATGGATTCTGGGCACCTGCTGCAAAATTTGATAACGAGCATAGATTTAAACAATCTCAAATAATTTTAGACTTTATAGAAAAATATGATATTCCTAAAATTGTTGCAGGTGATTTTAATTTAAGAATTACAACAAAAAGTCTTTCGATGCTTGATGAAAAGTTGAGAAATTTAGTAAAAGAATATAAAGTACCTACTACAAGAAGTCTTTTATATGACGAGAAATGGAGGGTAGAAAATAATGATAAATACGCTGATTATATTTTTACTTCAGATAATGTAAAAGTGAAGGATTTTAAAGTGTTACAAGACCAAGTCTCAGACCATCTTCCTCTATATCTTGAGTTTGAAATTTAAACTTTACCCAAGAGATATTTTTGCCTAGTAGTTTCTGGAAATTTTTCAATTGCATATCTAAGAGCAGTTCTTCCCATAATTTTGTAGTATTTTTTTAAAAAAGCTTCTTCTTTTCTCAAATCTCTCTTCCCTATTTCTCTTAACATCCAGCCAACTGCTTTTTGAATTAAATCATTTTCATCTTCAATTAAATTTTGGGCAATAATAAATGCGTCATCAAACATTTTATTATTAATAAAATTAAATGTTGCAATTACTGCTATTCTTTTTTCCCAAATATTTCTAGAGTTTGAAAGCTTTAACAAGATATCCTTTGGTTTATCAATTAAATATGCTCCCACAATTTTTGCAGATGATAAATCAACTAAATCCCAATTATTAATATATTTTGTGTTTTTTAAATAGAATTCATAAATTCTTCTTTGTAGCATTTCTTGGGTTTTAAATTGATGAACTAAAATTAAAAGCGCTATCAATCTTTCTTCATGTATTTGAGATCTTAAAAGAGTTGCTATATCGATAAAATCTAAACCTTTATACTTAATTGCAATTTCTCTTGATCGTGGAACAGTTAAGCCAATAAAAACATCACCAAAACCGTATTCACCCTCCCGTGTTTTAAAATATCTTTGTAGAGCTATTGCTCTTTTTTTATTGGCAGATTTTTTTATCTCTAATTTTAATTTATTTAACATTGAAGAATTCAATTATACTCTTAATTAGCCTTGAAATCAATTTTTATTGACACTAAAAAGTATACTATTAAACTATAAAATATAATATTTTTTATGGCTATATTCAAATCTGAAACTGGTGCAGTTACAATAATACCTTACACAAAAAAAGAGGCAAAAGCATATAATGATGCGGAAAGTGCACAAGTAGCTTTAGAATCTCAACCAAGAGATGGAGAAACTTATATTTGGGGAAGTAGAAAAGTAACTTTTACTACCTATGGTGTTGAAACAGCAACAAATAAAAGAGTAAGAAAAACAAATAATAAAACTATAGTTTAATAAATTAGTTTTTACCTGCAACTTTTACTAAATTTATATAATTACAAAATACACATTCAGGATTTGAGTTAGGAATGTTATCAGATAAAACTTTAATTGCATTCTCAATTCTTTTTCTAGTGTTATCAGGGTTTCCTTCTAGTTTTTGCATGTGAACTATCATTGGAAAACCATCATGAAGTTCTTCGCTCATGTCTGGAAAAAAATATATTAAATACCCTTCCCCTGTTACTTTTCTACCATTTTCTGAAATTAAAAATACATAATCATCAATTTGTGATCTATATGCACTTAGTATTTCCTTATCTCTTGGATCAGAACTCGAGGTTTTAAAATCAACAGGAGTAAATCTTCCTTCATCATCTACCAAGCACTCATCTAATTTTCCAAAAAAACCAAATTTATCGTTTATTCTTACAAAATATTTTTCTACAAAAGGATTTTGCAAGTGTCCATCTAATTTACCTTCTACCATTGGAGGAAAAATACCAAGCTTTCTATATTTATCGAAATAGTTTTTTAAAACTACGTCAAATCTATTAGCAAGTCTTGAAACAATTCCTTCAGGTTGTCTTATTCCCTTATTTACCTGAAGCCAAAAACATCTTGGACATCTTTCCAATACCTCCAACGATGTATGTGATAACCAAGTTCTTCCATCCTTTGACATACAAAGTATTCTAGCAAATTTTACAATCTGTTGTATTTACAAAAAGTTTATGATAATATTTTCAAGCCTGCCTCAAGATATGTCAGTTGAAAGAAAATTCTCAGCCGATCAACAAAGAAGAAACCACGCACGCCCAAGCTGGAGTGATGTATATAGAATAATCGATTTAAGAACAGCTTATGATGATTCTCAAAACCAGCTTTTACCAGAAAATAGATTGTTTCTTAGGGATTATTTCGATGCAGTCGAGTGTAGCGCTAGAGGAAGTTATAGGAAAATGAGAAGGTTTAGAAAACAGTATGAACCAGAAGACCAACCAACTTATGATCCCAGATTACGTCAGCATATGGGAATTATAAGAAGCGTAATGATTGGAACAAGAAGACCTCGATAATAATTAGGGTTTTCAATTGTAATCTAAAAATTTTTGTGTTATATTTTCATCGTTGCCTAATCAAATATGCCAGCAAGAGAAAAAGAACCAAAATCCCGTGCATTACCAGGCAGAAGACCCCCCATCCATAGAGAACAGGTCAGCCGAGATCCTCAGTGGCAGACAATTAAAGAAATCGTAAGCAGAAAATTTCAAGCTGAACCAGATCTTCTCAGACTATTTAGAAGTAAACAGCAATCTCAATTTTTTAGAGAGTTTTTTAGAGGAAGATTAGACATTGTTCAAGATAGGGGTTCAGCAAGATTTGATGCTTTAACAAATAGATACTTAAATCCAGTTTTACCTTCTTATAACCCTGGACTTTTTGACCAAGCAGGACCTATTTTAATGACAATAACTGCAGAAACTCAAAAACTTGCTCCAAGGCACCAAGGTGGACAAAGAAAATAAATTACCTATATCTAAATCTATATATCGCTCTTTGCCCGTCCTCTTGCCTTACTGTTATGTTTTTTAGAGGTCGTCTTGCAGAAAGAGTCGCAACATGCTCCATAGGAAAATCTGCTGTAGTTGCCTCATCTATTAGAATTTGAAGAATACTTGGGCTTGTCCAAACTACTCTAAAAGATCCAGGAGTCAGTTTATATAATCTTGCTTCATCCCTATCATGTGCTAAAACGTAACCAGCCTGAAGTCCATTTCTGCGATAATCAACCACTCCAATATTTCTTCCTCCCGGTTCCATTTCTCCCAGTAATTCCGGCTCTGCTGGATGGTCTGGTGATATAATTAGTCTATCAATTTCTACAGTCATAAGCAATAATTATAGGCCTATTTTTGTTAATAGTCAAATTAAATGTTAAGATAAATTTATGGATATTCCTGCTTTTAATGAACAAAAACTTAGGGATTTAGAGTTAAAAGCAACACAGGCAAGGCAACTTGTAATAGAAATGCTTTTAGAAGCAGGTTCTGGCCACAGCGCAGGATCTTTGGGTATGGCAGATATTTTTGTAGCTTTGTATTTCCATATCTTAAATCATAATCCTAATAATCCTGATCTTGTTGACAGAGACAGACTAATTTTATCTAACGGCCACATCTGCCCTATTAGATATGCTGTTATGGCAATGAGCGGATATTTCCCAAAAGAAGAATTAAAAACTCTAAGAAAAATTAATTCAAGGCTTCAGGGACATCCTCATAGAACTTCTCTGCCGGGACTTGAAACAACGTCTGGACCGCTTGGGGAAGGAATCTCCCAGGGAATTGGAATAGCATTGTCTGCAAGGCTGGATAGGAAAAAATATCATACTTTTGTAATCGCATCAGACGGCGAACACCAGGAAGGAAATACTTGGGAAGCTTTGATGTTTGCAGGAAAAAATAAACTTAACAATCTAACTTTAATAATTGACAGAAATAACATTCAAATTGACGGTTTTACAGAAAATGTCATGCCCCTTGAACCCTTAAAAGAAAAATATTTATCCTTTAACTGGGAAGTTTTGGAGATTGACGGAAACAATATTAAAGAATTTATTGGTGCAATAGTAAAGGCAAAAAGCATAAAAGAAAAACCAACCGTTATTATTGCCCATACAATTCCTGGAAAAGGAGTTTCTTTTATGGAAAAAGACTTTACCTGGCATGGAAAACCACCAAATAGTGAAGAGGCAAAAAAGGCTTTAGATGAACTAAGAACTTTGCAGGGAAGAATTCAAAGCGAAAACCAATAATATGCTAAATCCAAAACTACATTTAAGCAGTAACGTTTTTGACTTAGATGCCAAACAGAAAGCAACCAGAGACGGGTTTGGCAATGCCTTGGTTGAACTTGGATCAACAAATAAGGATGTCGTTGTTTTAACCGCAGACTTATCAGAGTCAACACGTACAGAAGAATTTGAGAAAAAATTTAAAGAAAGATTTTTTGAAGTTGGCGTTGCAGAACAAAATATGGCAGCAATAGCAGCGGGTTTTGCAATTTCCGGCAAGATTCCTTTTATATCCTCTTATGCCGTATTTTCTCCTGGAAAAAACTGGGAAACAATTAGAACTACAATCATTTATAACGAGGCTAATGTAAAAATTGCAGGACACCACGCGGGAATCATAACAGGAGCTGACGGATCAACGCATCAGGCAACAGAAGATATTGCAATCACACGGGTATTTCCGGGTATTACTATTTTTGTTCCCTGCGATGCAATTGAAGCAAAAAAAGCAACTATTGAAGCAGCAAATATTAAAGGGCCAGTTTACCTTAGATTTTCCAGGGAGAAAACGCCAATTATCACAACCGAAAAAACGCCTTTTGATAAAAACACTCCCCAGGCCTTTTGGATTAGTAAAGATCCAAAAGTAACTGTATTTGCAACAGGATATAGTCTCTACTATGCACTTTTGGCGGCAAAAATATTAGAGCAAAAGCAAGTAAATGTAATTGTTGTTAATCTTTCAACGATAAAACCGGCTAATGAAAAAGAGATTGTCGAACTTGCCAAAAAAACTAACCGGGTGGTAAGTGTTGAAGACCATCAGATTATGGGAGGCCTTGGATCAATGATCGCTGAAGTTTTGGCAAAAAACTCCCCTATACCTATGGGATTTGTCGGCTTACAGGATACATTTGCAGAAAGCGGCAGTTCAAAGGACTTAATAAAGAAATATAAAATTGATGAGTTGGGAATAATGGAAGCAGTTGAAAAAGTTATTGCTAGATAGCTCTTTCTATAAAAACTTTATAGAAATGAAAGAAATTATTGGCAATGGTTTCAATAACTTCAGCTTTACCGATCTCCTGCTTATAAAATCTTTCTATAGCATCCCAAAAAACTGTTCTTCCAACGGCAAATCCGATAACTCCGGGTACCTGGGAGCCGATTTTTAACCATTCTTCTACTTTTTCCTCTTTTGCTCCCCTGCCCAAGATTACTAAATTCACTTTTTCCCTCCCGTTTTTTTTAATAGCCTCTATTACACTTCTATAATCCTCTTTATTTTCAAACCCCTCAAGTTTCCATACATCAGGTTCTATTCCAAACTCCTGTAAATCCGAAATTACTTCTATCGTAAGACTTGCTCTTTGTTTTTTATCAAACTCTTCCCTGTTTCCTCCTGCACTTAAAAGCTGGTCATTTGTTGGAATAACCAATACTTCAAGCAAAAACTTAAAGCTTTTATCATGGCTGTAATCGCTTAAAATTTTAAGGTTTTTTTTCTGAGAATCTTTGTTTTCTTTATTATCAATTGGATTGTATTTTATTAAGACTTTTGTAAAATTAGGGTGTATTTTTTCTATATGATCCTCAAAGCTGTCGGGATATTGAAACTTAAATACACTTTCTCCGCTTTTTTCAGTCGTAAGTATTGTTAAAAAACCGCTTTGTCTTGCATCGATTAAAACTTCTTCCCCAAATTCCTCATCGCACAAAATTGCGGCAAAATCTGTTGGAATACCATTTTCCAGGGCTTTTTTAAACCCTTTATAAATCAACATCTTAAACTCCTTTATAAGGTGTCTTTGTAATGGGTCTAGGTCCCTAACTGAAGATACGTTAAAAAGTTCTGTAGCAAAAGTCGCACGATGATCAAAAGGCAAAATATATAGAGGCTTATCGTAACCAATGATTTGCATAAAGTAAATTACAATTAATTAGCTGCAACCATTTTTGCAACCAGAAGAACTGAAACTAATAACACAAAAGTTAAAAATAATATAAAAGTAAGCGAGTTGTATTCAATAAATGATTTTCTTGCTCTTACAACTTTCCCCGACCTACTCTTAGCTTTCCTTTTTGCCATATATATTCACCTCCCAACTTATTATGCTCATAGATTTATAGCTTTTGTCAATATAAATATGTGTTTTAATCATTGACATATGGCTGTTTTATAAGGTAACCTAAAAGATGTGGTTGGAATACTTAAGAACATTATTTTTGGAAACGCGGGCGCAAAAATTACAAAGCGCCAGTCTAGCCCCCTCGTAGCCTCAATAGCTCCCCAAAACGACCCAAACAGAGATAGAGAAATTTTAAGAAGAAAAGCCATAATAGCCCACAACTCAAAAACAAATTAGCTTCGAATTTATTTCCCTTGACACAAAGCTAATTAAAAAAATCTAATTATCCTCAACCCTATATCCCAATTCAATGATTTTTTCTCTTAGTTTATCTGCTTGCCCATATTTTTTCTGTCTTCTCAATTCCTCCCTGTCTTCAAGCATTTTTTTAACCTCTAAAGGAATTTCTTTCTCATAAACTTTAAGCAGTAATTTTGCATCTTTTAATGATAATCCCAAAACTTCGTCAAATTTAAGAAGAGTTGCGTACTTTTGAGAAGACGGACGGTTGGATTTAATAACTTCCCAAACAATGGATAAAGCTTTTGGCATATTTAAATCATCATTTATTGCCTCTAAAAACTTTTGCTCAAATTCCGTAATAATGGTAGAACTTGATTCAAAACTCGCAATTTCTTTCCAAAGCTTTTCTAAGGCGTTTTGGGCTGCAGTTAGAGCTTGCCATGTAAAGTTCATTTCCTGTCTGTAATGAGTTTGTAAATAAAGATAGCGAAGTGAAAGAGGATGGAATTCTTTTTCTTCCAAGTCTGAAAGCGTATAGAAATTTCCTAAGCTTTTGCTCATTTTTTTACCGTCAACCAACATATGCGCTGCGTGCACCCAGTATTTTACAAACGGGCTTTCCCCTGTTTTTGCTTCGGATTGTGCGATTTCGTTTTCATGATGAGGAAAAATAAGATCAACTCCTCCGGCATGAATATCGAGCTTGTTTCCTAAAATTGTCTGGCTCATAACAGAACACTCTATATGCCATCCGGGTCTCCCTTTTCCCCAAGGAGAATCATAACCTACGTCTTTATCATTTACTTTTTTCCACAAAGAAAAATCCTGCACATCATCTTTTGTATATTCATCGGATAGAATTCTTGTTCCGGTTTTTAACTCTCTTTTTTCAACTCCTGATAATTTGCCATAATTTTCAAATTTAGAAATATCAAAATATACTGAACCGTCTTTTTCCGCGTAAGCAAAACCTTTTTCAATTAAAACTTTTATATATTCAATCATTTTCTCTACATACTCGGTTGCTTTAGGCTGTTCTTTAAGATTTTTAGGATTAATATTTAGCTTTCTTATATCTTGCAGGAAATAGTTTGTGTATTCTTTGGAGATTTCCGAAATTGTAGTTTGTCTCTGCATTGCTCTTTTAATTATTTTATCGTCGATATCGGTAATGTTTTGAACTGCTTCAACTTTAAAGTGATTAAACCTTAAAACTCTAAATAAGATATCTGAAAAGACAAATGTGCGAAGATTGCCAATATGCATATGGTCGTAAACCGTAGGCCCGCAAGTATACATTGTAACTTTTGGGGAGTTTTGCGGCTCAAAATCTTCTAAAGAATGTGAAATTGTATTATATAGTTTTAACATTTATTACCCTGCTCCTGGTTTAATTTCAATATGTCGCTGAGCTCTTTGAGTTGCAATATCCTGATCCTTTTTTACTTGCGCTTCTGAATCTTTTTCTAAGTCCAGCTGCTTTTCTTTTTGGGCATATTCTGCCGGTCTTTCTTCCTGACCAGCTTTCCCTTTTTCATAGGCAAAAAGAGGGTTGTAATAAACTTCTTCATGCAATTGCTGGTGACTTAATTTTTCTCCCTGTAACTGCTGTCTAATTTGAGCAAGCCTTTGTTCATCGCTAGGATTTGCAACGGGATTTTGCTGGCCGCCCCTTTCGGAGAAAGCGTAAAAATCGCCTACTACTTCTTTCGTTCTATCAATTGACTCCTGCTCCTGTTGCAATGATGGCTCAGATTGAATTTGAGGATTAGCAGATTGAGTTGCTTGCGGTTTTTTCTCATCACCTAATACTTGTGATTTTACTAAATTTGCAGTGTCACCTACTACATTTGTTGCTGTGCTTTGTCCTTTTTCTAATAGCTCTCCTATTTGACTATTTTTATCCATATTAATATTCGCTTCTTCCCTCCATTGCTCTTTGCAAAGTTAT
>CAYYJP010000010.1:0-23853 GCA_964472285.1 uncultured Gammaproteobacteria bacterium
CTTGCCACTGAATTATGTCAATTTTTTCTATTCCGTTAAATTCAGCAATAATAGCTTGAACTCTTACGCCTTTTTGTCCAACACAGCTTCCAACTGGATCAATTCCTGATTGTGTTGAGTAAACAGCAATTTTACTCCTATTTCCTGCTTCTCTTTCGATTGATTTAATTTCAACTGCACCTTGGGCAACTTCTGGCACTTCTCTTTTGAATAATCCTTCAAGTAATCCGTTTGCAGCTCTGGATACTACTACCTCTTCTCCTCTTAATCCTTCTTTAATTTCTAATATATAAACCGTGAGTCTTTGATTTAAATGATATTTTTCGTTTGCAATTTGCTCTGATGGAGGCATTATGGCTTCTGTTTTTCCAACATCTACTATTACATTTGGGCCTGCAAATCTTAATACCATTCCATTAACAATGGTTCCAATTTTTTGTTTAAAATCAGAGATTATGGTTTCTTTTTCTTTTTCTCTTATTTTTTGAAGTATTACTTGTTTTGCAGTTTGAGCTGCAATTCTTCCAAAACCTGGAGGGGTTACATCTTCTTTATCATGGAAAATCTTTGCTTCACCTGTATTTGCGTTTAATTCAGCTCTGAATTCCTCAAGCTCTGCTTCAGGATGATCTTTTCTGTAAGCTGCAAGAATTGCGTTTTGTACTGTTTCTAAAACAATAGCAGGATCAAGGCCTCTTTCATTTGAGACCTGATTTAGCGCTAAAGCAAATTCACTTCTTTGTATCGCTGGCATAATGGAGACAAGTATATCATTTTAGAGGCTCGGCTTCAAGAAGACGATTAGCTCATATGCTATAATTCTGCGATGACAAGAGTAGAAAAACCTTTATTTCGGGATGGATTAAGCGCTGAATTTGAACATGCGCAACAAGAGCCGTACGCTCCCAAATTAGAAGAATGGCAAAGAATAACAGTTAATCCTAACTTAACAGTTCTGCAACGAGAATATCCTGGAGTGGGGAGATATTATATAGATTTAAGAGGAAGACTAATTGCTCATCTTGCCCAAGATCATGAAGCAGGTATTGATGTTGCCAGATGGAACATTGATCATAATGATACTGAACCATTATTTGTAATAAGAATGAGCTCTGAACGAAAAAGAAGACCTTTACTTGAGGTTGGCTTTAGATCAAGAGGCGTAAAACCAGAAACAAAAATACCTGGAATGATTTTTCCACAATTAACAGCAAAGTATAAATTTTTAGGGGAACGGTTACAGTTTGATACTATGGTTTCAGGCATTACCGGTACTGTCCAAAGAAGTCTGACCACTGGAGAGGTAGTTGAAGTAACTACCCAAGAAGAACAAGAATTAGTAGTTCTTTCGTCTAAACTGGCAAGTGGAGCAGTAGAAGAAATTCGACTTCCACAATCAGTAGATTTTATGTGGCTAAGTACAGTAAATAACTCCAGGACTATCTATGATAGTGGATTACCTTTTCTACAGTGGCCTGTACTCATTGGTGCTCAATTTACCCTAAATCGTCCAGAAGTAGTTCAGCCTTAAGTTTTATTAACTACAATATTATTCACACTATCAACTGAAATTACTATCCTATCTCCTCTTTTAATCTCATCTTTTAACATTTTCTGGGCAATTAAATCTTCAATATTATTTTGAATAAAGCGCCTTAGAGGTCTTGCTCCAAAATCTTTATCAAATCCTTCAAGTGTAATTTTTGTTATAACTTTATCATCAAACAAAACAGTAATATCTTTTTCTTTAAGGTTTTGACTAAGGCCTAATAACAGTATTTTTACAACTTCTTTAATTTGATCTTGATCTAATGGCTTAAAAACAATAATTGCATCAAATCTATTTAAGAGTTCTGGTTTAAATATTTGTTTTGTCTGTAAATATTCTAAAAGCTGACTGTAAAATGCACCATCAACTTTTACGCCTTTAGCAACTTGTTCTCTAATATATTCTGAGGCTGCATTAGAAGTTGCAATAATAATTGAATTTATAAAAGAAACTGTTTTTCCTTTATTATCAGTTAATCTTCCATCATCAAAAACCTGAAGGAATAAGTCTAAGATTTTAAGATCTGCTTTTTCAAATTCATCAAGCAAAATCATTGAATATGGATTGTCATAAATACTTTCAGTTAATTGTCCTTTTTCATCTCCTTGTCCAGGAGCTGCTCCCAAAAGTCTTTTTTCTCCATCTACTCCATTAAACTCACTCATATCAAGCCTTATCATTTTTTTATCATCACCAAAATATACGCTAGCAAGTGCTTTGGCAGTTTCTGTTTTACCAACTCCTGTTGGTCCTAAGAATAAAAATGAAATTGGTTTTTGAGAAGTTTTAAGACCAGCCCTAACTCTTCTAATAGCCTCTGCTATTACAGAAACAGCTTCTTCTTGTCCTATTACTCTTTTATGCATTAAGTTTTCCAAATTTAAAAGTAATTCTTTTTCTACTGGCTTTGGTTTACCAACGTTTACATTAACCTTTTTCTTAATTTGCTCTTCAATATCTTTTTCTTCAACAATTCTTTTTTTATTTAACGCTATTGCATTTGCACTATCTTCAAGTAAAATTACAGCGCTGCCTGGCAATACTTTTTCTTTTGCATAAGAGTTAGCATATGTATACGCAGAAAGAATAGCTTTATAAGTAAGGAGAGTTTTTGTTTTTTCTTCTATAAATGATGCTTTTTTAAATAATACTTCTAGAACTTTACCTTTATCTAAATTTTCAAACTTAATTACAGAGAAATTTTCTAAAAATGAAGGATTTGCCTCAACGAATTTTTTATAAGAAGCATTTGTTACAGTTGCTACTATCCTTATTGAACCATTTTTAATATATGGTATTAATGCACCGGATATATTTAGATTAAAACTTGAGTTTCCCAAAATATTATCAATATTTGGAATATAGACAATAATATTTCCACTATGAGAAACTTCTGCAATAATATTATCTAATCGCTCCTCTAGCTCTCCCTGGGTTTTTGCACCAGCCATAAACGCATCTACCATTAATTGAAGTATTCTTTGGTGGAAAAGATTCCCATTTAAAATACCCATAAAACTTTCTCTTGCTAAATGCTCTACTACTGCAGTTTTCCCACTACCGGATTCTCCAACTAAAATTGTGCTTTTATTAGCATATAAGCTTTCTAAAAGCTGGTTATATTCATTAATTCTTCCAACAGCGTTTCTTTTCTTACTTATAAACTCAGAGGTTAAATCAAACATGTATTTCTTGGTTTCTATTGTCCAACCATAAACCCAATCTTCAGCAATTCCCTCTCCCCAATATGTATGTACTCTTTTTGGATTTTCCTCTCTTTTATATCTATTTCTTGCCCAAACTAAAATTGCCTCTAAGTCCTCTGGTTTTAATTCTTTAGTAAATAGAAGTTTTGAGCTTTCTTCGGAAATAAGTAAGTATGCAGTTATTAAATCCATTGTGGTAACAAATTTTCCATTTACTGTTTTTGCTACTAAGAAGGCCTTACTGGCAAGCTCTTTTTGATCAATATCTAAAATCTTTAATTCTTTTTTATCGATATTAGCTTTCTCTAAAATAAACTTAACCTGAGGTTTTTTAAATAAATTTTCTATTAAACTTTTTGTATTATTACTTATTACAAATGTACTCAAAGCTAAAAGAGTAAATGAATCAAGTGGATCTAGGGCGTTTTTTGCTATCTCAAGTTTTGGAGTTAACTTTTCAACTTTAAATCTAAAAAATATTTCAAAAACTAGGGAGATAGATAAAACAAGAATTATAAGATTGGGATACAAAGAGTCTGTTAATGAATAAATTGAAAGAGGAATTAAAGCAACTATTAAAACTGCTCTTAGGATCTTAAGAATTAAACTGTTATAAAAAGATAGAAATCTTGCGTAAAAAATCATAATTTAACAAAAAATAAATAAATAACAACTGCTGGAAAAACTAAAAACCATAAAAATAAGATTGTTTCTGCTATTAATAAGAACAATAAAATTACTAAATCAGCACTGATAAAAAGAGATTTAAAGACAATTCCCATAAATATAGAAAAACCAACCAGTCCTTCTCTATATTCATTCTTCCAAGGCCTAAAAAAAGTTCTAAGCATTAGGGGAAGAGAGAAAAGTGTAAGGAATTGCTTATTTATATTTAAAAAGAAATTAAAAAAGGATATAGGTGCTTCTAAGTACCAAAACTTAACTATATCTATAGGCAGTCTCCACATACTCCTAGTATATGGGATTTTGAGATTAAAATACAAACAGCTATAATAAATTTATGAAAGCGTTTGAAATTAAAGTAAATGGAAAATACTTAGACTATAGAATTCCAGAAAAACTTGATCTTGAAGATGTTAAGAAATTTTTCTCTAATAAGTATAAGGTTTTGAAAATTTGGCAAGAGTCAAGGCATGTTTTAGGAATTTTAGAAAAAAATGAAATAAGTTATTTTTTAAAACTTGCTACCTCTGAGGGTATTTCTGTAACTACAAATATTGATTTTAATTGGAATACGCAGTTTAATAAACTTGTATCAAGAGATTATAGCTTCTGGGTGCCACAAAGCATAGATACTGGATTTTATAAAGATAATCTTTTTTACATGATTTCGGAATACTTTAAAGGCGAATTACTGGCAAAAAGACCCCATCCAGGAGAAGAAAATAAAGATTTTAAAAAACATATTCATAAAATTATTGAATTTTCAGAATTTATTCAAAATCTAAATATTGAAAAATTATATGAGGGAGATACAGAAGATTATCATAATTGTTTTTTTGAAAAAACTTTGTCTTGGTATGAAGCAGTTCCTCAAGGAATAATTAATAAATATCGCGTAGATAAACTCCTATGGTTTGTTAAAGATGGATATAAAAATCTAGATAGAAAAACTAGACATGGTGATTTTACACCTTGGCACATGATGGAGCTAAAAAATGGAAAAATTCTCTTAATCGATGGGGAAAGAGCCTTAAAAAATGGCGCTCAGTATTATGATATTGGCTATCTAATACAAAGAATTTATACTGTTTTAGACGATAAAGAGTTTGCAAAAGAAACCTTATCTATTTTAAAGGAAAGAGACTATGACTTAAATAAACTAAAAGTAATACTTACAGCAAGAGCAATTGGTGGATTTTGTGATGAGGTATTAGTAAGAGATGATCAAAATTTTGAAAGAGCGGATTATTTTTCAAAGTGGGCACAAGGCTTATAAACTAAAACCAACTAGATTTTTTCTTTCCTTCTTCAAATTCTTTTAATAATTCTTTTTGACGACCTGTGAGATTTTTTGGAATTGTAATTTTTATTCTTACATAATGATCTCCATGCCCTGATCCTCTTAACATTTTTACCCCTTTTCCTCTAAGTCTTATTAAAGTTTCAGGCTGAGTACCTTGGGGAATTTTAATTTTTACATTTCCCTGCACTGTTTCTATTTCTAGCTCACTTCCTAATGCTGCACTTGGGAAACTAACTTCTTCCTCAGTTACAATGTCGTATCCTTGTCTTCTAAACTTTCTGTGAGGTTCTACTTCAATTATTACCTCTGACTCTCCGAATCTAATCCTTGAACCGCTATCAACTCCTTGTGGAATTTTAATAGTTTGAGTTTTTCCTCCTAAATTAACCTTTTTTGTCGTTCCATTTATTGCCTCCATGAAGGATATTGAGAGCGCATAGGTTGGTCTTCTTTGTGCTCTTGCGAAAGGATTTCCTCCCCCAAAAAATTGCTCAAAGATATCAAAGGGATCTGAAAATCCCCCAAAATCAAAACCTCCCGCATTACCATTTGTTGTATAAGTATAGGTAAACGGTCCACCTTGTCCTCCAAATCCTTCTCCAAATGGACCACCGGCCCCAGGCCCTCCTTGTTGAAAAGCAGCTTCCCCAAATTGATCATAAGTTTGCTTTTTTTGTTGGTCAGATAAAACTTCGTAGGCTTTTGTTACCTCTTTAAACTTATCTTCTGATTCTTTACCTTTATTTCTGTCAGGATGATATTGCAAAGCAAGCTTTCTATATGCTTTCTTTATTTCATCTGCGCTTGCGGTTTTTGAAACTCCTAATATTGAATAATAATCTTTTGCCATATATAGCCCCTATTTTACTATAAAAGCGCGTTTGACGCGCTTATTACAATTTATTAATATTGTTTTTATTAATTAACAACTTCTCCCTCAACAGGTTCTTCTTTTTTCTCCTGTTTACTTGCGTCATCATTAGGTTCTTCTTGAGTTGTATTTGCCTGGTCTCCAGCTTGAGGTTGCTCTTTTTGATACATAGCTTGTCCTACTTTTTGCAATGAGTCAGAAAGTTCTTTTGTTTTTGTCTCTAAATCTTCCTTAGATCCACTATCTAAGATAGATTTTAAAGCAGATACTTTTTCTTCGACTTCTTTTTTAACATCTTCTGCTACCTTATCTCCTGCATCTTTAAGTGATTTTTCAGCTGTAAAGATTAATGAATCAGCCTGATTTCTTGCTTCAACTTTTCCTTTTTTCTCGGCATCTTCAGTAGCATGGGCTTCCGCCTCTTTAGTCATTTTTTCAACTTCTTCTTTATTAAGACCAGTCGAACCTGTTATTTTTATACTTTGTTCTTTTCCTGTTGCCTTATCTGTTGCTTTTACGCTTAATATTCCACTTGCATCAAGATCAAATGCGACTTCAACCTGTGGAACGCCTCTTGGGGCTGGTGGAATTCCATCTAAAACAAATCTGCCTAATGATTTATTGTCTACTGCCATTGGTCTTTCTCCTTGAAGTACATTTATTTCAACCTGAGTTTGATTATCAGCAGCCGTTGAAAATACCTGAGATTTAGAAGTTGGGATAGTAGTATTTCTTTCAATAAGTGGAGTTGAAACTCCGCCTAATGTTTCAATACCCAAAGTAAGAGGCGTAACATCCAAAAGTAATACGTCTTTAACTTCTCCTCCTAAAACTCCTCCTTGAATTGCGGCTCCTACAGCTACAACTTCATCTGGGTTAACTGATTTATTTGCTTCTTTTCCAAAAAACTTAGTTACTGCTTCAATAACCTTTGGCATTCTGGTCATTCCACCAACCAAAACTATTTCATCAATATCTGAAACTTTTATTTTTGCATCTTTCAAAGCAAGTTCAACTGGTTTTAATGTCTTTTGAATTAAAGGATCAACGATTTGCTCAAGTTTTGCTCTTGTTAAGGTTAATGTTAAATGAAGTGGAGTTCCACCTTCTCCTTGAGTGATAAAAGGTTGATTTATTTGTGCTTCTTGTGAACTTGAGAGTTCAATTTTTGCTTTTTCTGCTGATTCTCTAAGTCTTTGAAGAGCTTGTGGATCTTTTTTAAGATCTACTCCGTTTTCTTTTTTGAATTCTTCTGCTAGATAATCAATTATTGCTTGGTCAAAATCATCTCCTCCAAGGTGTGTATCTCCGTTTGTTGATTTTACTTCATAAACTCCCTCTCCAAGCTCAAGGATAGAGATATCAAAGGTTCCTCCACCAAGATCATAAACTGCAATTGTATGAGCATTTTTCTTATCAAGACCATAGGCAAGAGCTGCTGCCGTAGGTTCATTTATGATTCTTAGAACTTCAAGGCCTGCAATCTCTCCTGCTTGTTTGGTAGCTTGTCTTTGACTGTCATCAAAATATGCTGGAACTGTAATAACAGCTTGTGTTACTTTTGAACCAAGATAGCTTTCTGCATCTGCTTTTATTTTTTGTAAAATCATTGCAGAAACTTCTTGAGGCGTTAAGGTTTTTCCATCAACTTCAACAACTGCCATTGAATCACGACCAGATTTGATCGTGTATGGAAGCCATTTCATATCGAATTGAACCGATTCATCACTAAACTTTTTACCCATTAATCTCTTAATAGAAAAGAGTGTGGTTTTTGGTTTTAAGACTATTTGTCTTTTAGCCACATCACCCACAACATGTGTAATCGGATCAACTACCGATGGGATAACATTTCTTCCTTCAGCGCTGTGAATAACTTTAGGAGTTCCTCCCTCCATTACTGCAACTGCGCTGTTTGTTGTACCCAAATCAATTCCTATTATTTTTCCCATATATTTTTTCTTTCTTTATTGTAAAATTAAAAATGAAAAATTTAAATACCCTTTCAAACTTTTCGCCTTTAACTTTTATTTCTGCCAACTATAACTTGTGCAGGTCTTAAGACATTATCAGAAATTGTATATCCTGCTCTTAATTCTTCTACAACTTTTCCCTCTTCTCCCTCAACTGTTGAAATTGCTTCCATTAGATTTGGGTCGAAATTTTTTCCAACTGTTTCAATTTTTTTAACACCTTCATTTTCTAAAATATCTACAAAGTGTTTAATTGAAACTTTTACACCCTCATCTTGAGTATGTTTTAAAGCAAGTATTAAACTATCAAGTCCTGGTAATAACTTTAAGAGTAAATCTTTATTAGAAATTTTAATCCATTCGCTTTTTTCTAAAGATACTCTTTTTTCTAAGTTTTGATAGTCAGCTAATGCTCTTTTTAATTGATTTTCAATGATCTCTAAGTCCTTATTTTCTTTTTGTTTATCGTTTTTCTTCATCTTACCAGCCCTTTGCAACCTCTCCTATTAAATCTCCAAAATATCTTACTGTTGGAACAATAAGGTTGTAATTTAACCTTGCTGGCCCTAATACTCCAACCTTGCCTGTTAATTTCATTTGTGTATTATATTTAACATAAACAAATCCATATGGACCATTAAGTCTTGGCCCTAAATCTTCTCCGAGTAAAATATGAATATCGTCATCATCTTCTTGTCCTGAAAAAATATTTCTAAAATATTCAAATTCGTCTACTGCTGAAAGTAAATTTTTTGTAACATCTATATCCAAAAATTCTGGGTTATCCAAAATGTTTGCATATCCTGAACAAAACAAATCACCATCATCAGTTGTTGTGATTGCCAACGTTTTTGTTCTATCAGCTAAAGTTTTGGTGAGCTCTTTTAAGAAAGCTCTTTCTTTTTCTCTTAGATCCCAAACTTTTTCTTTTAAGGAGACTTCTTCTGCAACAGACAGTTCTTTTTCCTTCATTAACTGTTTTACGTAAAATCTCATTCCCAAAGGAGTTGGAACTCTTCCTGCTGATATATGTGGTTTTTTAAGGTACCCAAGGTCTGTCAAACGAACCATTTCGTTTCTAATAGTTGCTGGACTTGCGCTTAAATTATGCTTTTTTTCCAAAGTCTCAGAGCCAACCGCTTCCGCAGTCTCAATGTACTCTTCGATAAGACTTTTTAAGATATCGACTTGCCTTGCTGTTAAGTCGTGCATAATTAGATAAAAACTATATTAGCAGTAATATATCACGACTGCCAAAATCTTGTCAAGAGGTATTTTTAAGCACAAATTAGTTATTCTTGCTCAAAATATTAATATAGGATATAATACCACTCATGTCGCGCTTGTTAGAACGAGGGAAAACACCCTCAAGGACAACAGAAACAACTACTATAACTATTGGAGATGAGTATAAAGATCCAGTTTATCCACATACTGGCAACATTGAGTCTTTACAAATATTTCAAGCTGCAAGAGCGGATTTTCTGGCAAAAAGAGGAATTACACCTGAAACACTAGCTAATCAAGGCCTTTTCCCATTAATGATTCAACAAGTTGCTAGTTATAGAGGCCAATCCTACCCTGGAGAAACTGTAGATATTGTCACCTCTTTAGTACCAAGTCGAAGAAAAATTGTGTTTTATCACGAAATGAGAAAAGGTGATCAATTAGTTGTTGAAGCAACGTGCAATTATTTACTTATTAGCTCAACAGGCAAACCTCAATTAATTCCTACACATTTAACTAGACAATTAGAACAACCTACTCCTAGGGCATAAAAAAGTTTATTTATGTTAAACTTTTATATATGAGGCAAAGGAAAAAACTATTTATTCTCCCAATTCTTTCAATTATCTCTTTTATTTGCTTAATTTACCTTATTTTTGTGTTTCCACCCCAAACAATAATCGCTTTTTCTAATTTTAAAATCACGGCTTTGCCAATTGCCTTCTTACTTTCCTTTGTTTTTATGTGGACTCTTTTTTGGTTTATTTTTGCAAACAAAATTCATGGATTACTTCTTTCAACTTTTCCATTAATTTATCTAATTTTAAGATTAAATAACCTTACTCAAACTTTTTTTCTAGTATTACTTTTTGTTCTTTTTGCAGGCTTAGAGCTATTCTTTTTTAGAAAAAGGTAGCCTTGTTTAGCCTTGAAAGTTCTGTTACAATTTAGGCGATGAACAAATTTTATATTACAAATGCAATTCCTTATGTAAATGCACGCCCACATATAGGTCATGCACTTGAGTTTATTCAATCAGACACTATTGCACGTTTTCAAAAATCACAAGGAAAAGATGTAACTCTTTCTTGTGGTTATGACGAGAATTCACTTAAAAATGTTCAAGCAGCAGAAGCTGAAGGGATACCTGTTCAAGAGTTGGTTGATAAAAATGGAAAACTTTTCTTTGATCTTTGGGAAAAATTAGGAACTAAATTTGATAACGTTATTAAAGGAAGCGACCCAAAACACTTTTCTTCATCTCAAAAACTTTGGGAACTATGCGAAAAAAACGGAGACATCTATAAAAAATCCTATACTGGTCTTTATTGTGTTGGTTGTGAGCAGTTTTATACCAAAGGGGAATTAAATGAAAACGGAGAATGTTCTGAACATCCTGGAAGAAAATTAGAAGAAGTCAGCGAAGAAAACTATTTTTTTAAACTTTCAAAATATACAGATAAGATTACAGAACTTATTAAATCAAATACTCTAGAGATTGTTCCTGAGTTTAGAAAAAATGAGATTGTAGAATTTCTTAAAAAAGGACTTGAAGACATAAGTATTTCAAGATCAAACGAAAGAGCTAAAGACTGGGGCGTTCCTGTTCCAAATGATTCAACTCAAAGAATGTATGTCTGGTTTGACGCTTTAAACATTTATCAAACAGCTGTAGGATTTGGATCTGACGAAAGTTTATATAAAAGTTTGTGGCCTGCTGATTTACATGTTATTGGAAAAGGAATAATTAGATTCCATGCCGTATATTGGCCAGCATTTTTACTTTCTGCAAATCTAGACTTACCTAAAAAGATTTTTATACACGAGTATTTTACTGTCGACGGACAAAAAATGTCAAAAACATTAGGAAATGTTATAGATCCAGTTGATTTAATTGAAAAATATGGAGCTGACGCACTTCGCTACTATTGTCTTGCAAAATTCTCACCTTTTTCTGATGGAGATTTTTCCGAAAGTAAATTTGCTCAAGCTTACAACTCAGATCTTGCGAATGGACTTGGAAATTTAGTAGCAAGAGTTGCAAAGCTTTGCGAAACAAGCGGTTTTAAAGAAACAGCAAACGGAAAAAGTGTTCATATTATTGATGTTGCAGAGGAGTATAACAAAGCAATGAATGAATATAAGTTTAATGATGCATTAAGCTTAGTTTTTCAAAAAATATCAAAACTTGACAAATACATAAATGAAGAAAAACCTTGGGAACTTTTAAAAGTTTCTACAAATCATAAAGGAAGAGAACTTTCTGCAATTTTAGGACATTGTGTTGATCAAATAATTGAAATTGCATTATTACTTGCTCCTTTTATGCCAAATACATCTGAAAAAATTCAAAATCAATTTACAAAAGAAGAAATAAAGTCAGATGCGCCACTTTTCCCAAGAATTTAATAAGTTGCAGCCACCGCGTATGTGGTAAGAAGTGAGGCAATATAAGGCTGAAGAACGTAACCTAAAAATACACCAAATAACAGATCTAAAACTGCGTAAAGCAATATTTTTTGTGTTGGAAAATTACCATGTAACTTAAAGCTTTGATATTTTGAAGATGATTTTACTTTTTTATGAGACTTTTTTGCCATAACTTATTATTGCACCTTTATTTGGTTATTTGTCAAGGGTTTTACAACTATTGACTATTAAACCTTAGATATATATACTCACTTTAATGTTAAAACAAAAACAACTAGTTGTAGCCGTAGTAGTAGTTATTCTTCTTGTTTTAGGCTTAGGTGGTTTTTTCCTTTTTAGCAAGCAATCACCTTCAACTCAAAATCAAACATCCAATACAACTACCGGAGAAAGTAAATCCGCAATGGAATCATTGGCAGATTTAATAAATAGAGGATCTAATCTTACCTGTGAATTCAACTCTGAAGTTGACGAAAACGGATATTCAAGTAAAGGAACTATCTATATTTCCTCTGGTAATATGCGCGGAGATTTTGTTACAACAACAGATAGTAAAACAACAAATATGAACATGATAAGAAATGGCAATGACAACTATATTTGGGGAGATGAAATGGAAACGGGAATAAAAATGACACTATCTCAAGAAGACTTAGCAGAAGAAACAAATGAAGCTTCAAAATATGTTGATCTTAATAAAAAACTAGATTATAAATGTAATCCTTGGGGAGTTGATCAATCCAAATTTACCCCTCCATCAAATATTAAATTTACCGATTTTTCAAAAATGATGGAAGAAGCAACAAAAACAATTAAAGAAAATACTGGAGATGTTGATTCATCGCTTTGCGATTCAATCGAAGATGAAAGAGCAAAAGCTGCATGTAAAAGCGCAATTAGTCAATAACTTATTGACAAGGCTTTTGTTTTACTGTTAAATATAAAAGGTCATCAAGAGAGCCCGCATTTGGAGCGGACCGGCAACCGAGGAAGACTACGGTGCCAGGAGGATGAGATCCGGAATGGATAAAATCTTCGCCTCTCTTTTTGAGAGGTTTTTTTATGGATTATATTTTTACATCAGAATCAGTTTGTAGCGGACATCCAGATAAAATCTGCGATTCAATATCAGATAGCGTCTTAGATGAAGTTTTAAAAAAAGATAAATTCGGTAAAGTTGCAGTTGAAACACTTGTTGGATTTAATAGAGTTGTTTTAGCAGGAGAAGTAACTGCAAATGCAAAAATTGATTTTGAAAAAGTTGCTAGAAAAAGAATAAAAGATTTGGGATATACAGATCCATATTTTAATTTTACTGATCAGTCTCCTGTAGAAGTTTATATCCACGAACAATCAAGAGAAATAGCAAGAGGAGTCAAGAAAAAAGGCGCAGGTGATCAAGGAATGATGTTTGGTTTTGCTTGCAACGAAACAAAAACACTTATGCCTCTTCCTATAACAATTGCCCATAAGCTCACACAAAGACTTGATGAGGTAAGAGAAAAAAAGGTTTTAAATTATCTAAGACCTGATGGTAAATCTCAGGTTACTATTGAATATAAAAATGGATTACCATACAAAGTCTTACAAGTTGTAATTGCAGTTCCCCATAAAGAAAATGTTGATATTAAAAGAGTTAAAAAAGATATTTATAAATTAGTAGTTAAGAAAGTATTAGATGAATATGGATTTAAAATTAATGAGAAGGATTTAATTTTAAATGGAACAGGAGTTTGGCATATGCCAGGACCTGCTTCTGATAGCGGACTTACTGGAAGAAAAATAATTGTTGATACATATGGTGGATATGCAAGAGTTGGAGGAGGAGCTTTTAGTGGAAAAGATCCAACAAAAGTTGATAGAAGCGGAGCTTATGCTGCAAGGTACCTTGCTAAAAATATTGTAAAAGAAAAATTAGCAGATAAGGCTGAGGTAAGGCTTGCATATTTTATCGGAGCAAAAAAACCAGTAATGCAAGAAATTGAAACATTTGGCACAGAAAAGAAAGATTTAAAAGTTATAAAAGATTTTATGTCAAAACTTTTGGATACTTCTGTTGAGGGAATAATTGATGGGCTTAATTTAAGAAGACCTATTTATCTAAAAACTTCAGCTTACGGACACTTTGGAAGAGAAGAATTCCCTTGGGAAAAATAATTTAATAACCCAAAATATTTTTCCTGTTATTTGTTGTCTTACTATCTGGCTTTGTCTTAAAATGAGCCTTTACTAACTTACCATTTCTTTTATATGCTTTTTGCCAAAATAACCCTCCTCCATGTGGATACGATTTTTTTGAAGATATTTTCTTCACAACCTTGGTATACTACTGTCTAATTTTCCTGTCAAGATCTACCAACTTCCTCCTCCACCACCACCTCCGCCGCCCCCTGATGACCCACCTGAAAAACCACTTGATGAAGATGGTGCAGATGTTGTCATATTACTTGAAGTTGCAGCATAAAAGACTGCGTAACTAGTATAAAAATTTCCACTATAACCCCTATACCATGTTGGATTGTAATCAGGTTTTATAATCTTTAATGCGTCCATAAATTTATCTATATAACCAAGCGCCATTGCATATGGAATCATTTGCTCAACGGTGTAAAATTTCTCTGCCTGCCATTTATAATTCCTATCCATTGATTTTAAGAACAATTTAAGACCATCAATTTTATAATCTATTTCATCACCAAGAGATGTTCTTCCATTTAACTTTCTTGCTAATACAAATAATGAAATTGCCAAAATTATATTAAGAGTAAATAAAGACCATATTCCAAAAACAATAAGAAAAGCCTTTTGATTTTTAGGATTTTTAATATAATATTTTTTATCTACAAGCTCTTTAAAAACATCTTTTTCCATATCAGAAAATGTTTTATAGAAATCTAGCTTTAAATCAGAAACCTTAACACTATCCCCACTTTCAAATAACCTATCAAATAATGTTTTTTCAAAATTAAGCAATTTTCCGTCATCTTTTTTTAATTTTGTTATTTTTTGTTCCTTCTTCTCTTTGTCAAAAACACCGAGCACTTTTGATTTTTCTTTTATCTCTTCAAGTCTTATGTATTTTCTAATTGCTAAATCAAAAATAGTTGCTATAACATCATCTCTTTCAAGTCCTGCAGTGTCGATTGTTCCGGATAAGGCTGGCGCAAGTCTTTTGCCACTTTCATCTTTTGGTATATCAAAATTAACAGTTGGTGACCCAAACCTTTTTTTATTTTTATGTGTTTGATACCAGTAGAATAAAATTAATGGTAAAAATATATTTAGAAAAATATAAATTAAATACAAATTTTTTAAAAAGAGATTAACTAGATGCTCTCCAATAGTTTTAGGCAACTCTTTTAATAAAATACTTTTAGGAAAAGTGTTAACTGGATAAACTGAAACTACTGTTAATCCGTAACTTGGATAAAGAATTTGAGATGAAGAGATAGTATCACCATCAACCTTACATGTTTGATCTTTTGATCCACTAGGTCCTTCAAAACAAATAAGATTAGTTTTATTTACCCCAAAATCAGTTGAAATATTAACAGTTGTTTTCTCTATTTGCACTTGCCAATCGTTTCCAGTTATATTCCAATAAATTTCATCGTGATCAGGAAAATTACTTCCAATTCCATTCTCAACTGTATATGAAATCTTATAAACATGGGAGCCGTTTATTGTCTTATCCGCATCACCTATTTTAAAAAATATTTGCTCTTTAGTTTTTGAAACTGTAAATTTCTCTTTTCTTTCATCTCTTAGAACCTCTATGTTTTTAATTTTTATAACTCTATATAAATCACCAACTTTTGAATATAAAGGAATATATCTATAAATCCCATGTCTATACAAATCTTCAAAATCATAATTAATAGTTTCGGTAATGCTCATTTCTCCATTCTTATGAGCAATTACGTCTGCGTTAAACGAATGAATTACTTCTGCAAAAGAGAGTTGAGGTTTAAACAAAAAAACTAAAAGGAATAAAACAAGAAAAATAAATTTCTTCACTACCAAGATTATACTATTTTTAAAATAAATTGAAATTACAAATCTTTTTTTTGGAGTATATTAATTGTACAATTAGTTAAAGTGAAGCTATTGAAAAAATTATTTTCTTCTCAAAACTTAGTCTTTAAATTACTTATTTTCTGGGTATTGATATTATCAATCTCCTACAGTCTTTTATCTATCTTAAGACATATTCATTTTCAATCAGGAGGATTTGACCTTGGCATCTTTGATCAAGCTCTATATCAATATTCCCACTTCTTATTTCCTTTTAATACTATTAAAGAAAGATTTATTTTGGGTGATCATTTAAACCTAACTCTTCCTCTACTTTCTCCACTTTACTGGGTTTTCAAGCTTTTTTTATAAGCTTATCTACAATTGCAATTTATAAACTATCCTTAGTTAGAAAATTTACTCCTTTTGTTTCTTTTTGCATTAGTTTTATTTACAGCATTTTTTGGGGAATACAATTTGCTGTTTTCTTTGACTTCCATCCAATAGTAATAGGTGTTTCCCTTTTATCTTTTCTCCTTTACTTTTTTGAAAGTAAAAAATGGAAACTATTTTGGATAACTTTAATTCTCACTTTATCAACACAAGAAAATATGGGCCTAGCTATTGCAGCTGTTGGGTTTATTTATTTTTTCAAAAAAATTTATAGAAAGCCAGCAGTTATTTTTATAATAGGAGGGATTATTGTAGGCCTAATAAGTGTAAAGTTAGTCGGCTTAATATCTCCTGTTGGTTATCAATATTGGCCTACCTTTGACTTAAACCCAATTAACTTGTTTTTACGATTTTTTGATAACAGCGATAAGCAATTTGTTTGGTTTTATTCATTTAGTTGGTTTTCTTTCTTACCCTTACTTTCTCCTGGCGCAATACTTGCTGTTTTCTTTGACTTATCTCAATATTTCCTTCCTCAAAAACAATTTGGCCATATGGTAACACCGTTTTTACATGAAAGGGCAATCCTAGCACCAATTATTACACTTGGCCTTTTTGATGTATTAACTTTTTTACAAAAAAGAAAAATAAATATAACAATCGTTGTAATCTTTTTAGTTTTAAGCGTTATTTTTCAGCAGTTTATTTTCCACTTTCCTCTTAATAAGCTTTCTAAGCTAGAATATATAAAAGAGGAATCATGGATGAGCGATAATAACAAACTTTTTAGTGAAATCCCAAGTAACAAAAGTGTTGCAACTACTCAAAATCTTGTTCCTCACTTGTCCCAAAGAAATGAAATATATCTTTTGTATCCAAGGATAAAAGATATGAAAGATTGCAAGAGTTGCTGGTGGCTTGAATTTGCAGGAAAACCAGAACTTATGGTTTTAGATTTAAGACCCAATCAATGGACAACTCAGCTTCTTGAATCAAATGAAAATTTTCAACAAGCAGTTAGTAATATGAAAAAAGCAAACAAAATAACAAAAGTCAAAAATATTAATAATGCTTTCCTCTATAAAATTAATTACTAAAACCATATAATATCCCTATGGTTGATGTTCATTGTCACTTAAACTTTAAAGCGTTTGAAGATGATCTTGATGAAACTATAAAAAAAGCTAAAGAAAATGGGGTTGAAATAATAATTAATACTGGTACTTCTTTAGAAAGTAGTCTTAAAGCTGTTGAACTTGCCCAAAAATACGATAATCTCTACGCAATTGTTGGTATTCATCCACATCATGCAGATAAGTTAGAGCCTGGGTGGGAAGATAAACTTAAAAAAATTGCAAAGGGAAAAAAAGTTGTTGGAATAGGAGAAATAGGACTAGATTACTATAGTTATAAATCTAATGGCATTGTTGACCCAAAATTACAAAGACAAGTTTTCCAAGCACAAATTCAAATGGCAAATGATCTTAACCTTCCTCTTCAAATACACAATAGACACGCTGGAGAAGACATAGTAGAAATACTAAGTACTCATAAAAACCTTTTAAGAAAAATTCCTGGTATGTTTCATTGTTTTGCAAGTACACTTGAAGTCTTGAAAAAAGCTCTAGATTTAGGCTTTTATATTGGCTTTGATGGAAATATTACATATAAAGGACTTGCTCCAGGTGAAACTGTAAGTCTTCCTGATTTATGTAAAAATACCCCGATTGAAAGAATAGTTACTGAAACAGATGCACCGTTTCTTACCCCCCAGCCTCATCGAGGTGGAAGGAATGAGCCCTCCTATGTTATAATTACAGGAGCTAAAATTGCCGAAATTAAAGCTATTTCCAAAGAAGAAATAGATTTTAAAACTACTCAAAACGCAAAACAGATTTTTAACATATGACAAGTTTTTTTGATCGCATTTTTACTACATACCCTATTAAAACTAGAAGGGCTTTGGAAATTCTTCCGGGGTTTGTATCTTGGTCATTAATCTTGTTTCCTATTTGGGGATCCTATTTTATTCCTTTAGCTGTTGCCTATTTCATTCTCTTTTTTGATGTCTATTGGTTTTACAAATCATTTTCTCTTGCAATTACAGCTTTTATTGCTTCAAGGAAAATAAAACAAGCAGAACGTCAAAACTGGCTTGAGCTAGCCCGTCCACTTGAGAATTTTGAAAAAATGTCTCACATTTTAGTTATCCCAAACTATCAAGAAAATGTAGACAAGATAAGAGTAGGTATAGAAAGCTTAACAAAACAAACTTTCCCAACAAAAAGAATTTACATTGTCCTTGCTATGGAAAGACGAGAAAAAGAAGCAAAAAAAAGAGCAGAAATTTTGATTAATGAATTTAAAGACACTTTTGGAGATATATTTGCAACTTATCATCCAGACATCGAAGGTGAAGTAAAAGGAAAATCAAGTAATGAAGCATATGGAGGAAAAATAGCATATAAAAAATTAGTAAAAGCAGGTATTATCGATGAAGATTTTGCAACAATATCATCTGTTGATGCCGACTCAATATTTGATCCTCAATACTTTTCTTATCTTTCTCATAGCTTTTTAAAGGATGAGTTAAAATATAATAAGTTTTGGCAATCAGCTAATGTTAACTATAATAATTTTTGGAATGTACCTGCTCCAATTAGAATAATTTCATTCTTTGGTAGCCTTTGGAGAACAGGTCTTTTAGTACAAAAAGATAGACTTGTCTCAAACTCAACTTATTCTCTTTCTCTAAAATTACTTCATGAAATTGGCTTTTGGGACACAGATGTAATTCCTGAAGATTATAGAATATTTTTCAAAGCATTCTTTAGGAAAAAAGGTCATGTTTGGATGGAGCCTATATTTCTAAAAACCTCTATGGATGCCCCACTCTCTTCTTCATACATAAAATCATTGAAAAATAAATATCAGCAGGAAAGACGATGGAGTTGGGGTGCTTCTGATGATCCATTATTTATTAAATGGGCACTTACTGTTCCCGGTGTTCCTTTTGTTAGAAAAACATTACTTCTTTCTAACGTACTCTTAGATCATTTCCTTTGGCCAGTAAACTGGTTTATCATAACGATTGCAGCAAATATTATTCCTTTTATTAATCCTGTTTTTGCAAGAACAACTCTTGGCTACAATCTACCAAGGCTTGCAGGATTTATTCTTACAATTTGCTTAGTAGCAACTATTGCGATGATCATTATCGATTTTAGACAAAGACCAAAGCACCACAAGGTTTCTAAAAAAAGACAACTTTTGTTTCCTTTAGAATTATTACTTCTTCCAATAGTTGGGTTTTTCCTCTCAGCCTTACCTGCTCTTATTTCTCATACTCAACTAATGCTTGGAAAAAGATTAGAATATAAAGTAACTGAAAAACTTTAATATGAAAATATTGGAAACACTCGAGAGAAGCAGAAACTTCTGGTTTCTTCTGATAATTTCCGTTTTTTTCTTTTTTTTAAGATTTCCATCTCTCTTTGAACCGTATTGGTATGGAGATGAAGGAATTTATCAAACATTAGGTCTTGGTATAGATAACGGAAGACTTTTATATAGAGACATTTTTGATAATAAGCCTCCATTTTTATATGCTCTCTATGCAATTTTTAGCTCAGATCAATTCTTACTTAGACTTACTTCTTTAATTTTTGGAATACTATCACTCGGTTTATTTTTTAAACTTTGTAAAAATCTTTTAGAAAATAACAAAGCCTCATACGTAGCAACATTTGTTTTTGCCCTATTATTTGGTCTTCCATTAATTGAAGGGAATATAGCAAATGCAGAAAATTTTATGCTTTTGTTTAATATTGCTGCGGGATTATTAATAGTTAAATCACTTAACTTAAACGTTAATAAAAGAATAGGTATTTTATTTAGCGCAGGATTTATTCTTAGCGTATCTTTTTTGTTTAAGATAGTAGGTCTTTTTGATTTTGCAGCATTTTTAACATTTTTATTTTTTGTAAACTTTTCTAAAAACTTTAAAGACATTTTAAAACCTAAGAATTTATTAATTGAATTAAAAAATATTTTTCCCTATATACTAGGTTTTATAATTCCAGTTGGACTTATTTTTATTTATTTTCTAATAAGCGGAGGTTATGAATATTTTATTAGAGCAACTTTTGCAAACAATATTGGTTATGTAGGATATGGAAATAGATTTATTATTCCTCAAGGGCTTTTAATTTTAAAACTAGGAATTCTTTTTCTCTTTTTAAGTTTTATTTTTATAAAAAGGAGGATTTTAGCAAATCAAACTATCTTTATTTATCTTTGGGTTTTGTTTTCTTTATTTAATGCTTTTTTCTCACAAAGACCTTATACGCATTATGTATTAGTTGCAATCCCAGCTATTTGTTTATTACTAGGATTAGTCTTAATTAGGAATAAAGCTTTTATATTTCATCTAATCTTTTTGACTGTCGCCATAATCTTGCTATATCTAAATTTCGGTTTTTATAGAAAGACTGCATTTTATTATCAAAATTTTATTTCTTTCTTAGTTGGTCAAAAAACTGCTTATCAATATCAAAGATTTTTTGACGGCAATACTCCTAATGATTATGAGCTAGCAAGCTATATAAATAGAGTTGCTGGCAAAAATGACAATATTTTTATTTGGGGAAATAATGCACAAGTTTATAAATTAACAAACAAACTTCCTCCTGGTAGATATACTGTCGCCTATCACATTACGGGCTATCCGGATGGAATTTCAAACACAAAAGAAGGATTACAAAAAAACAATCCAAAATTTATTATAATAATGGGCAATGTTTCTAAATTTCCATTTTCTCTTTTAGAATACAGTCAAAAGTTAAATATAAATGGAATAAATATATATGAGAAAATTCTTTAACGACATAAAAAAAGACAGAATTATAATGGGAGTTTCAGCACTTAGTTTTGTAATATTAATCCTGGCAACTTTTTTTATATTATTTAGTTATAATAATATTCCTCCTTTTATTCCAATTTTTAATCAGTTACCTTGGGGAAATGAAAGACTTACGCCAAGTTACGGTATTTTTATCCCAGTTATTTTATATGCTTTAATTTTTGTTTTTAACATCTTTTTTAGCTCCTTTTTATACAACAAGGGTAATCCACTTCTGGCAAGAATAATTGCATCTGTTAATCTTTTATTGTCTGTTATGAATTTTATTTTTATTTTTAAAACTATTTTCCTAATATCATAATGCTTGACTTAAATCAGATTGCATTTTTACCCTTTTTAGTTGCATTACTTGTAACTGTAATAGGAGTTCCTATATCTTTATTTTTCTTAAAAAAATATAAAATTGTTGATGATCCTAAAAAACATCAACATCCTGCAATGCTTCATAAAAAGCCAATTCCAAGAGGTGGAGGGATTGCATTATTTTTAGGAGTTTTTGTTGCAAGCTTAATCTTTATTCCTTTTGACAAAATAATTGTTGCAGCGTTTATTGCAGCGTTTATCTCACTAGTTGCTGGAGTAATAGATGATAAATTTGATATTTCACCTTATGCAAGATTTTTAATCAATATTTTTTGTGCTGTTTTTGTAGTATTTATGGGAGCAAATATCCCTTTTATTACAAATCCATTTGGGGGCATTTTATATCTTAATACAATCCAGATACCTTTACTTAATATTCCTGTAATTTCAGTTTTATCAGATTTAATAGCAGTTCTTTGGATAGTTTGGGTAATGAACATGTTGAATTGGAGTAAGGGTGTTGATGGACAAATGCCTGGAATAGTAGCAATTTCAGCAATAGTTATTGGCATACTAAGTTTAAGATTTTCAATGGCTGATCAATCAAGCATTACGGCTGCAACTCTTTCTTTTGTGATTGCAGGTGCATCAATTGGTTTTTTAATTTTTAATTTTTATCCTGCGAAGATTTTTCCAGGATATGGAGCTACTGCTATATATCTGCTTTTAGCAATTGCTTCAATACTTTCTAGTGCAAAACTTGCAACTGCAATTTTAGTTATGGGAATACCAATGACTGATGGCCTTTTTACAATACTTAGGAGAATTTTAAGTGGTAAGTCCCCATTTTGGCATGATAAAAAACACTTACATCATTTATTACTTAGTCTTGGTTTTGGCCAAAGACGTGTTGCGTTTTTTTACTGGAGTGTTTCAGCAATTTTAGGAACCCTTTCCTTAGTTTTATCAAGTAAGGGAAAGCTTTTTGCTATAATAATGCTTGTAATCCTTGGATCTGGTGCAATACTTTTTTTACACCTATTAATTAGAAAAATAAATGATAAAACTAGCATTTAATGTTTTAAGACTTTTAAGACCAAGGCAATGGATTAAAAACCTTGCTGTATTTGCATCTGTTACTTTTGCTGGTGGACTTTTCGATACACCAACATTTACTAACGCTGTCGCTGCTTTTCTAGTTTTTTGTGGACTTTCATCAGCTACATATATCATCAATGATATTTTTGATATTAAAAAAGATAAACTTCATCCATTTAAAAAATTTAGGCCACTTGCTCATGGAGATATTCCTGTTTCTTTTGGTATAAGTTTTGCAATATTACTTATTGTTGCATCACTTTTTTTTGCAAAAAACATTACACCTACCTTTTTTGCAATTGGCGTAGTCTATCTTATAATCCAATTCCTTTATTCAATGTTTTTAAAATCCCTTGCCGTTGTTGATATTCTAGCTATAGCAAGTGGATATATTTTAAGAGTTTATGGAGGAGAATTTGCAACAGGACTTCATATCTCTGTTTGGTTACTTCTTACAACAATTTCTATTTCTCTTTTTCTGGCAATTGGAAAAAGAAGATCAGAGCTTACTCTTTTATCTGCAAATAAAGAAGCTGATATTGCTGCAACCAGAGAATCGTTGTCACATTATTCAGATAGGCTACTAGATGTTTATGCTTCAATTTTTGCAACATCAACTTTTATTGCCTATTCTCTTTTTACTTTTTTGGAAAATCCAGGTGGATTTAGATTAAACATTAGTCTTTTAGTTCCAGAAACCTTATCTGCTTTTTTTGAAAGAAAATGGCTAATGATAACCATCTTACCTGTTGTTTATGGACTGATGCGTTATCTTCAAGATATTTATGAAAAACATGAAGGAGAAAGTCCTGAGAGAGTATTATTATCTGATAAGCCACTGCTTGCCTCTGTTATTATTTGGGTAATTATGGTTGTGGTGTTAATTTATTTTGTAAGCCCTAGCTCTGCTTTTTAGCATATTGAGAACTAACCCAGCCCTCAACATCTGATTTCAATTTAATTTTATACCAACCAGTTTGCTCATCTAATAAATCAAATACTTCATCTGGGATTACTCTTCCTACTTCTGCTGCACCAACTGAAGGATCTTTCCTAACTCTTAAAAATCCCGTTGGAGTATCTAATATGGTTACTGTTTCTTTACCAGTTACTGTTGCAGAAGGCGAAGATATTAAGGTAGCTGAAGAACTGGCAACTTGAGGATCTATGCCAAGATATACTATTGCTTCAAGTTTGTATCCTAAAACAGTTCTAATTCTTACCGTTTTGTCTTTATATCCTTGTCTTACGACTTTTATTTCATGATCTGATTCTGTAATGTTTTTAAGTAAAACAGGACTTTGTCCAACTAAATCGCTATCTAAATAAACTTGGGAGTCTGTTGGAAATGATATGACTGAAATTTGTGCATCTTTATTAT
>CAYYJP010000011.1:0-20686 GCA_964472285.1 uncultured Gammaproteobacteria bacterium
AGGAATGGGATAATAAGGGTCTGGTAGAAGTTTTAACCCCAAAGCCGATTTTAGCCAATGAAGAAGAGCTTAAAAATAATCCAAGGTCAGCAAGTGCGAAGTTAAGGGGTATCAAAAAGGAATAAAGTATTGCCTCACTAATGAACTGCGGCTTATGGTGCGATTTTGAGGGACTGCGCCTCGGTAAACCTCGGCTTGACTTCTTCGGGTTTCCTTCGGTATAGTAATTATATCCTTTGATTTTAATTTTTAATCTTTAATATTTAATTTTTTTTATTATGCAACGCATTTTGCATCTCGATATGGATTCCTACTTTGCTTCCTGTGAACAGCAGTTTAACCCAAAGTTTAGAGGAAAACCTATTGCTGTTACAGCTCAAAATGGCAGAAATTGTATTATTGCAGCCAGTCGTGAGGCTAAAAGACTGGGGGTTAAATCCCCAAGTACAAGATGGGAGGCAGTAAATCTTGTTCCAGATCTTATTTTTACCAGTGCTTCTTTTGAGAGATACTGGGAAATAACACAAAAGTTTTTAAATATCTGCAAAGACTATTCCCCATTCGTTGAGCTTTTCTCCCTAGATGAAGTATTTATGGATATAACTAGAACAAAAGATCTTTTTGGAGGAGAGTTAAACATTATTGAAAAAATAAAAACAAGAATTAGAGAGGAAATTGGAGAGTATATTACTGTTTCCGTTGGAATGTCACATAATAAACTTTTGGCAAAACTTGGATCCGGCATGAATAAACCAAATGGCTTTATGGAGATAACAACTAAAAATTTAGATGAGGTTTATGCTAAATGTAAATTAACTGATTTTTGCGGAATCGGAGAGAAAATAGCAGAAAGACTTCAAAAACTAGGTATTCACACTCCCATGCAGTTAAGAGAGGCACCTTTGGATCTACTTATAAGAGAATTTAAGGCTTCTGAAGGACACTTTTTATATAACTTGGGTAAAGGAATAGATCTAAGTATTGTTACCCCCTACTACATACACGATAAAACAAAATCTGTTGGCAGAAACTATTGTTTACCAGAAAATACCTATGATAAGAAAGTTATTTTTCAAAACATTTATGAACTTTGTGAAGAAGTATCCTTAAAGCTTCGAAGACTGCATAAGAGTGCTAGGACAGCGTTTATATATCTTGGTGGCAATAAGTCAGTTCATGGTAGAAAAACAGTCTCTAGCTACTTTGAAAGCGGTAAGACGCTTTTTGAAATAGTTCTTTTAATCTTAAAAGAAAATAACTTTACTTTAGAAAATAGAGATTATGTAAGAAGAATTAGCGTTGGTGTAAGTAGTCTTGAAGATAATGTTAATACAACACTTAGTTTATTTGAAGAGAAAAAGTCTTCCCACAAACTTTTAGGCGTAATAGATAAAATAAATGAAAGATATGGAGATCATACAATTAGAAATGCATTTCTTCTTTATGGCCCAAAATTAAAAACTGTTCCAAATGGTTATATGGCTGATAAATACGAGAGGGAAAAACTAGTCCTAAATGCTAATTTTTAATATCTAGGGCTAAATTTCTTCTTAAAAATAGATAGAAGTTAGTATCTTCAAATTCAAGAGTAAACATTGGATCGCTTTTTAATTTTTCTATCATTTTTAACTGCGTTTGGTAATCAATTTCTGAATATCCTCTTTCCAGTAAAAATACTATGGCATCTGCCCTATCCATGCCGTATGGAATAGTATAAATATTTTCTCTTTGGGATAAATGTGAACCCAAATTATTGGTTGAGGAAACACTTAAGTTTTTTGGAATTGAATCAATAATGGTTTTAACCACAAATTTATTCTCCAGTTGTTTGGTAAACATGTCTATATTTGGTCTTTTTGAAAAAGGAAGCGGGCCTGTTTGATAACTAATTTTTGAGGACTTAACACTTTAATCTTACTAAGTAATAATTTTGCTCCAAAGATTGCAGCGATAAAGATAAATGGAGTAATGGTAGAAGAATATTGATAATAGATTTGATGAAGCTGAGGATTTTGACTTAAAAGATTAATCATTAAATCAGGAGCTGTAAAAATTAAAAGAATTGGAAATAAAAGCGAAAGATATCCCAAAGGTCCTAAAAGTTCTGATAAATAGAAAAGCCTTGTTGTTTCTAAAAGAGTTGTAATTGTTTTTATAGGATTTAGTAATATATTTTTAATTACTTCAGAAGTTGTTGTCCCAAACTGTGAATAATACTCAAGTGCAAAATGGTTCCCACCTTTAAAGAGTGGAATAATTTTCCAAAATAAAAGCGCAAACATTACAGTACTTACTATAAATAAGAAAAGGCCAAATAAAATCTCCTTTGTGCTCTTAGCAGTTTTTACCAAGACCTCTTTTATAAAAATATAGAAACCAAAGATTGAAGTAATTGCCCAAACCTGTTCTTTTGTAAGAGCACTAAGAGCTGCAAAAACAGTAACTAAAATGTAGTTTTTCTTTAGATAGAAATAAAACATTGCTAGTAAAAATGTTGTAGCAAGTGAAACTGGATGAAAATCATATAAATTAACAAACGAAAGTGCTGGATATAAAAGATAAGAGATTGCAAAAGTAATACTTAAATTTTTATCTTCTAATATTTTTCTTCCAATTAGATAAACAAAAACAGAACCTAAAGAAAGAATTATTGTTTGAAAAAATAAAAGCATTCTTGGATCTGACCAGATTAAATATAACGGAGAAAGAAAAATCAATATAAGATCACCATGAACTGCAAACCTAGATATTGTTGTAACTCCATCTGGGTCAGTTAATTGAAAGACTCTCCCATTTAGTGTGTTCCAAACGGTCTGATCCATATTGCCAAGATCAAATCTTCCTGTATAAAAATTATCAAATCTTAAAAAGCTAGCAAGAGTAAAATATAGAATATACAAAATTATAAAAAGAATAAGAAAAGCTGCATGTTTTCGATTAAAAATAAAATGCTCTACTTTCTCTAAACTTTTAATTTTAGTATTGTTCCATAAAGTTAAAATAAATAAGAAAATAAGTTCTGACGCGATAAAAACAATTCTTGAAAATATTGCAGAAACTGCAGCTAAGGTGCTTAACAAATAAGAAGAAAGACCAACTGTTGTAACTCCTTCTCTTACCCCAAGTCCCATAGGCGTAATTAAGGAAATGTAGCCAATAAAATAAGAAAAAGTAAATAAGCTTACTAATGCCAAAATATTTCTTAGATCAAGATAATAGAGGGAAACGATTGAGAAATAATTACCTAGCCCAAGCATAAAGAATGTTAATAGTCCAAGCCCTAAAAGCTTTACATTTCTAATTGGAGAGTTTTCTAAGAGGACAAAACTAAATATAGATTTTAGTTTCTCATTTCTAAATAAAAATTTATAGATTATTGTACTAAAAATAAACAGAAGGATTAAAGAACCAAAAATAAATTTAGATAATACTTCTAGCCCTTGAGGTTTTAGGATTTCAACTATATAAAAAAATGAAACAACAAAAGAAGAAAGAGCAACTATCCCTGCTTCAAATGTAAGAAAGGAAAAAACCTGTTTTTTTGAAAGATTTTCTTTTTCCAAAGATGAAGTTCTTGCTAGAAATGACCATATATTTCCAGGAACATATCTTTTAATTTCAGATGTTGACCAGTAGAGTGCATTTTTCTTAAAAGCTATGTGTTCTCCCTTTTTACCTAAAATATATTTCCAAAGATAAGTTCTTAAGAAAAAATAAGAAAGAAAAGAAAGTATTCCAATAAATAAAAATCCATAATTTATATTAGTTATATTAGGAAGTGTTTTAGAAGCATTATCAAATACAAGTCTTATTACAAAGAATAATGCAACAAAAGATAAGGGCCAGCCTATTAAATACTTTAGAAGGGAAAAAAGATTTCTTTTTATAACATCTAGATTAAATTTTGCCATTGTATAAGATAAAAATCATTATACATTAAAAAAGACTTTAATTAGAAATTAGCAGTTTACTGGAGTGTTTCTGTGTGCTCTTGCAACAGTATCAGTTGATTGTATAAATGCTTTCACTCTACCATCAGGCATAAACCTTGATGCTGCGCCTATTCTACGATTTAAAGTGCTACTATCTGTGACAAATAATGCTGCGACAGCAAGATCTAAATTCGTTAATCTTTTTGTTAGCATTTCTCCCACTAGCCCATGAGGAGAATGAACTTCGTAAACATATTGTCCTTCTCGTACTCCAGTTCTAACAAATTCACAGATAAGTCTATGATGGCCAGATTTTCTTAATTCTACTCTATTAATATCACCTTCAAATCCAGTCTCATCTTTTGTGAAGTTTTTTACTACAAGCTGAGAATGTTCATCAAATATAACATGAACCTCACGGTCTAAATAGTGAGGACTAACTACCCTTATTCTTTTTCTTGCGTAAGTTTTTTCAGTTATTGGTGGTCTTTGTCTTTCTCTTTCGCCTCTAAACATAAGTAGGTATTATATCTTTTTTAAGAGGAATTAGCAAGTATTATAGGATATTTTTGTGAGCCGCCGGCGAATCGAACGCCGAACCTATTCCTTAAGAGGGAATTGCTCTGCCAGTTGAGCTAGCGGCCCTAAGTGTAAAAACTCTCTAAAGTATACTATAATGAAGGTTATAAGACAATAAATTTGCGCCTGTAGCTCAATGGATAGAGCACTTCGCTTCGGACGAAGTGGTTGAGGGTTCGACTCCTTCCAGGCGCACAAATTTGATTTTAAATTTTCAAAAGTGTAGAATTCCCCACATGGTAACACTAGAGCGTTCAGGATTAATTTCAGAATTAAACTTATCTGTTGGTAAGGCAGTTGAGATGCGTGATAACGCTCTTATGTTTAATGTTGGTTTAACAGGTTTTATAGCTATCGCAGATAGAAAAGGAATGCTTCTTAGTGCGCAAGTAACTGGTGATGGATTAAGTGATATGAATGTTCCCTTAGCTTTTGCAAAGCTAAGAATTGTTATTGCTGCTCGAAGATCAAGTCGCTTGCAAATAGAAAAAATGACTAAGGCTGGGATTAATTTAGCAAATTATGCCGATTTGGGTGGTGGCGTTGCAATTTTTGCTGATAAAGATAGAAGAGAATTTGTTGGTGCAGTCGCATTTAGTGGAGGATCAGAAGAACAAGATGAACAGATTTGTGTTAATGCTATTGAAACATCAGGACTTTTTACTGATATCCCCCCAAAGACAGAAGAAGCATCTAGCTAGTTTTATAAATACTTATTAAGATTAAACGAGCTTCTGTGTATTTCTGAAAGACCAAATTTTTTTAAAGCCTCTCTGTGTATTTTTGTTCCGTAACCTTTATTGTTTGAAAAATAATACTCCGGATATTTCTTATCTAACTTATTCATAAGATTATCTCTATATACTTTTGCAATAATTGAAGCTGAAGCAATAGAAAGACTTCTTCGGTCCCCTTTTATAATTCTTTTTTGCTTGTTTATTTTTAGATCAAATCCGTCTACAAGAGCAAAATAATTTTCTGAATTTAGTCTCGTTTTTAATTTGTTCAAAACTTTTTGTAAAACTGCAAAGTTTGCCTTACCAATTCCATGTATGTTTATAAAATTTAAATCTACAGACTCGATTGCCCAAATGGAATTTTCTTTTATGAATTCTGAAAGCTCTTCTCTTATTTTTGGCTTGAGTAGCTTGGAATCATTTATTCTCCCTAGGAGATCATGTTTGAAATTTGGTTTGAAGATGACACCAGCTGCGACGATTGGCCCTGCAAATGCACCCCTGCCTACCTCATCAAGTCCTATTATGTAGTCAATGTTTGATTGCCAATAATAAGATTCCTCAGAAAAAGTTGGTTTAGTCAGAATTTTCATCATCACCTTTTAAGAGTAGCGGTTCTTTTAAGTCTAGCATTTCTGCTCCAACTCCTTCTAAATCCCCTCTCATTCCATGGGTATTATCTATAAGTTGTCTTAAGTTTTTTTCCTCTCTTGCCCATTTTCTTGTAAAAAAATTTCTTTCTTTCTCAATGCTTACCTGCATGTTTGCATAAGATTCTATTATTGCTTCCATTCTGTGTTGGAATTCTGGGCCTTCAAGGTAAATGTATAGTCGTTCAATTTTCTCATTTTTTCCCTTAGAAGATTCTTGAAGATAAAATCCATGAATAATTTTCGCTCGAATTCCCATTGCAATAACTAAGGCTAGTGGTTTTTTAGCAATCCAAACACCTTTTTGAAATGATACAGAGCTTTTTGCATCTTTTGGCAAAACTTCACTTATTAATACGGCATCATTAGCATTTATATGCCTTTTGTCGGAATTCAACTTATTTATCCAGTCTTCTTTCCATGGTGGTTGAGTATTTTTTAATTCCCAAAGTATTTTCCCGTTATAATTACCTCGTGAGTCCCATACCTCTTGAATAATATCCCCACCCACTTTACCAGTAACTACTGAAGAAATTTTATCATTAGGGAATGTTGTTCGTAGTTGTTCTTCTAGTTCTATTTCTACGACATCACCTTGGAGCTGTTGAGAGCCTTGTTTTCCTTTTCTTTGCAATTCCTCAGCAGATTTTTGCATGTCTCTTATTTTTTTCTCATACTCAAGCCTTTCGTTGTGAAACTTTTCCGATGCTATTTTCTCTGTTTCTTCTTTGATTTTCTCTTCTTCTTTTTTGCGTTCCTCATTCGATATTTTTAATTTTGCTTCTAGTTCTAGTTTTTCTTTCTTTGTTCTTTCTATCTCTTCATCCTTTGCTTTATTTTCAAGCTGAATCTCTTGTCTTATTTTTTTTTCGTTGAGCGCAATTTCCTCAGCTTTTTGCTTATCAGCTTTAATTCGTGCTTTCTCTTCTTCCTCTTTGCGTATTGTATCTGCGAACTGATGACGCATTGCTTCATCTATGTCCACAGGTTTACCACAGTTTTTGCAAATAATAACTTTATCCATAAGTTTTTCTATAATACGCTTATAAGTTATTATTTTCAACTTTTAATTGACTATAAAAATTTTCTCTGCTAGCATTTTAGTAGTAAGTGAAAAACTTTTTCAGAAACTGTCTTTTTAATTCATTTTCAATATTTTTTCTTTCTCAGGTACTTCCTGGTGTAAAAGTAAGCGGAGGGCTTTTTACTTTTCTACTAGGAGGACTTGCTCTAACCCTACTTTTAGTACTTCTTAAGCCTGTCTTAAATCTTCTTGCACTTCCCTTTAATATTGTAACTTTGGGGCTTTTCTCCTTTATTTCAAATATTATTATTTTTTATCTTCTAACAGTATTAGTTACAGGGATTTCAATTTCCAGTTTTACTTTTCAAGGCATTTCATATTTTGGTTTTGTAATTCCACAGATTTATTTTAATACTCTTTTTGCATTTTTAATGGTGTCTTTTTTACAATCAATTTGTGTATCTTTTTTAAACTGGCTCATGGAAGAATAGGTTTGAAAAGTAAAGCTTAAAAGGATATAATGGTTAAATGATAATTTTTCAGATACTTGAAATCATAATTGCCGCAGTATTAATAGGATTAATTTTACTTCAAATGCAAGGAAGCGGACTATCTAGTTCTTTCGGAGGAGCTGGAGAGTTTTATAGGAGCAAAAGAAGTATAGAAAAATTGTTAATCAGGGCAACTGTTATTTTTACAGTAGCTTTTGCAATTATTTCTTTAATTCTTCTGATGCCACGCTAGGTATTTATGATTTTTCTTAAAAGGAAAAGACTAATCTTTTGGCTTTTGAAAGCCTACCTTAAAAGGTGGAGAAAAACCATCTTAATCTCATTTGTATTTGGCATACTTGGATTTTTTCTTCTTCGCTATGGCGTAAATTACTTTATTCCCCTTCTTCCATTTGTAACTGAGGAAAAAATAGGCATTGAGGGTGCTTATGTCTTAGAAGATTTACCGCCTACTATTCTTTCTAGGGTTTCTGTAGGGCTTACAAAGCTTGATAAAAACTATAATGTAGTACCAGCTGCGGCAAAAAGATGGGATGTTAAAGATAACGGTAAAACATACATCTTTTATCTAGACGATAATTATTATTTTAGTGACAAAACAAAGTTAACCTCAGAACTAATTAAATATGATTTTACTGATGCGATTACACAAACTCCAAATAAAAATACAATAATTTTTAAATTAAAAGATAGCTACTCTCCATTTCTAGTTACAGTAACAAGACCAATCTTTAAAAACGGATTTGTGGGTATTGGTGATTATAAAGTTCAATCAATAAATCTAAATGGAGACTTTGTACAATCAGTAAGCCTTAGATCATTAAAAGAGCAAAACAGTGTTTTAACTTATCAATTTTATCCAACACAGGAGGCATTAAAGACAGCTTTTGCACTTGGAGAAATAGATAAGGCCCTTGGTCTTACAGATATAGAATTTGAAAATACTGCATTTACTAAGTTCCCTGATGTATTGGTTCAGAAAAGACTAGATGATCAAAGTTTAGTTACTGTTTTTTACAATACCAGAGATAAAAATCTTTCAGATAAAAGATTAAGAGCTGCTTTATCATATGCTATTCCAGATCAATTTGAACAAGGTAAAAGAAATTACGGTTCATTTTCCCCAAATTCCTGGGTATCACACGGTGGTCTTACAACTTACGCACAAGACTTTGATCATTCAAAACTTCTTTTATCAAATTCTGATTCATTTAAAGCAAATAAGAGTATAACATTTGAACTTAAGACATTCCCAAAATACAAAAATATTGCTCAAAAACTTAAAGAATCTTGGGCAAAGATAGGAATTGAGGTTAATATTACGACCGTTGATACTTTTCCAGAAACTTTTGAAATATTCTTAGGAGACTTTAAAGTACCAAAAGACCCTGATCAGTATATGCTTTGGCATTCAAATCATGTAAGTAATATTACAGGTTATAGAAATCTTAGAATTGATAAGCTTTTGGAAGATGGAAGACAAACCGTTGATGTTAACGAAAGAAAAAAGATTTATTCTGATTTCCAAAAGTATCTCTTGGATGATCCCCCAGCCAGTTTTATACTATTTCCTTATAACTTTGAAGTTACTCGAAGATAAATTTACTTCTTAGTTTTTTGTGGTAGTAAATTGCAAACCTGTGTGCCTCATCTCTTATTTTTATTACTAAAAGTAAAGCCTTTGAATCTTTAGGTAGTTTTATTTCTAAAAGATCTGAGGTAATAATAGTTTCCTCTTTTTTAGCAAGGCCAATTAGAGAAATTTTAACATTTAATTCTTCAAGAACTTTTTTTACTGATGAGACCTGTCCTTTTCCTCCATCTACTACAATTAAATCAGGCATTTGCCACTCACCGTGTTTAAGTCTTCTTCTCATCACTTCCTGGTGCATAGCAAAATCATTTGCTTTGTTATTATAAAAGCCTTTTATCTTAAATCTTCTGTACTCCTTATTATTTACTGATCCGTTAGTAAGTACAACCATTGATGCTGTCGCATTTTTGCCTTGAATATTTGATATGTCGTAACACTCAATTCTTTCTAGTTTTGTAACGTAAACTTTATTTTTATTTAAAATTTCAATTAAAGAATTTAGTTGCTGTTGTAAAATATCAGATTTGAAATTAGGATTTTCTTCATAAACAAATGGTTTATAAAAAGGACTTGTAATAAGACTTACTGCATTTATTTTTTTCTGGATACTTGAGGCTAGTTCAAAGTCGAGGTTTTTACTGCACTGGTCTCTTTCTTTTTCAAGATCCTTTATAACCTTTTTAGTATTTCCATTTAAAAAATTAATAATATATTTAACTGTTTTTTTGTAATTTAAATCATTTGTTACTTGGGGACATGGACAAAGCCCTAAATGATTATAAAGACAAATTCTATTACCATGCCTTTCAATAGATTGGTATGGAAATATTTTTCTAAGCAGTTTAAGAACCGTTCTTAAAGAAGTTGCACTTGTATATGGACCAAAATATAAGGATTTAGCATCATCTTTTTTTCTTACAATTAAAATGGCAGGATATTTTTGTTTAACAGTAATCTTTATAAGAGGATAAGCTTTATCGTCTTTTAATTCGATATTAAACTTTGGATTATATTTTTTAACTAATCTTTCTTCGAGTAAAAATGATTCTACTTCGCTTTGTACGCTGATTGTTTTAATTCTCTCTATTTGGGCAACTAAAGCTTTTGTTTTTTCACCCAAGTCTTTATTTGAAAAGTAGCTAGAGACTCGTTTGCGTAGGTTGATTGCTTTCCCCACGTAAATTATTACCCTTTTTTTGTCTAAAAAGAGATATACGCCTGTATCCTGCGATAGTAATCGATATGAAAAGGATTGTACTTCCAACTAAAACACCCCCAATTAATACCCATTTATTAAGAAAAAATGGAGCAATATAAACGCGCTTGTAAGCGTTGTTTCCTGCAACCGCAATTCTAACCGTATCTGTTTTGTTTGTCAAAAACGAAGTTTTATCAAATGAAAAGGAAATATCTTTTGATCCAAACGGAGGAATGCCTCCTGTTATTAGGGTTTGTTTTCCTGGAGTTAATTTTTCTGAAGTAACTAAGGTTTCAGTTTGGGAAGAAATTACATCGCCTGTATTTTCAATAGTAACTGTAGCATTTATAGGAAAACCAGCGATAACGATTGATTTAATATTTAATTTTGGATTAAGACTAGATCCTTTTGGAGTAAATGCTTTGGAAATTTTTACATCAACGTCCTTTTTATTTAGATCGCTTTCTGATTTATATCCCCCTGCCGGAACTGGATAAGAACTATTTTCTCCGCTTATTACAAAGGCAAAATGATCAAAATCTAAAAGATCAAAATAGTCCACGCCTCTTGTAGTGTTTCCCCATGTAGGATCAACCATAATCCAAGCGCTTTTTTCATAGTCATAATATTCTGGCCAAGCATGCAAAATGTCTTTTACAAAAGATAAAGGCCTTTGACTTGAATTATCTGTATATGCATAACCATTAATTTGTCTTGCAGGAATACCAGCTGATCTACTAAGAGCAATAAAGAGGTCGGAAAACTCAAGACAAACTGCGGAGTCAGGGTTCTTTAAAGCTTCCAAGGCTCCAAGTCTTGGGCTATTAGATTCAACTCTTGAAAAATCATAGCTTAATTTATCTACAACATATTCATAGATTTTCTTAGGAGTTTTAAGTTCATTTGCCAATTGTTTAATTTGGGAGTTTTCACTTTCCCAATACTTATCCTGCTTTAAATATGCTGTTTTTTGCTTTGTTGTTAATTCTTCTTTTCTTGGATTTAGGTAAACTTTTGCCTGTCCTTTTACCTTAACTTCAATGTTTTTTGATGCAGGAAGAATATATTGGGCAAGCCAGTTTCCGTCATTATCTATTGATACATTTGTTGGTTTTGGATTAATACTATTTATTGCAATATCCTGATAGTTTGTTGTTGGAGGAAGTGCAATTTCTGTTTTAGCAGGAAAAACATTAGTATTTTCTAAATGATAAGTTAAATCAAAGTCGTAAACTTGAAAATTACCAAAAGCAAGAGAAATACCCGATTCCCCAAGATCCCCTCTTGTAAAAGTAATTGTATTACCTAAAGCGTTTTGCAAAGCATGTGTTAATTGAGGTTTAATAAAAGTTGGTTTACCTAAAAAACTTGGATAGGTAACGGTAACATCAAAATTATCAAAGTCGTTTGAACTTGAAATACCAGGAATATTAACATCCCAAACGCTTTCTAAATCTTGTGCGATTTCACTAGTATTAAAAGAAATTGAAAAACTTAGTTTATTATTAAGACCTAAAACTTTACTGTTAAATGGAACTTCTATTATGCTTCCCTCATCTGTCTTTTTAATATTAGGGTTTATTTTTCCTTCGTTATCAGAGGCAACAGTATTTCTGATATCAGTAAATCCTACTGCAATGTCATAGGAAGAGGCGTAGAAGTTCTCAGTAAGGTTAGTAAGAGTAACGTTTAATTTTACATTTGTGTCTGAAGATCCTTGGATATTATAGCTAACACTGTAGTCAGTTGAAAAGTTTTTGGCTGCAAAAGATGAAGATACAAAAGAAAAAAATAAAAGAATTACGATTAAAAATCCAAAGATCTTTCTCATGTAGATATTATATATTATTTCAGTCTGTTTTTATTTAAAAAATACCCAGTATATGAGGATTTATTTTTCATTATTTCAGAAGGTGACCCAATAGCAACAATTTCTCCTCCCTTTTCTCCGCCTTCAGGTCCTAAATCAATTATATGGTCTGCATTTTTAATAACTTCAAGGTTATGTTCAATAACTATTACAGTATTACCGCTATTAACAAGTTTTCTAAGGACTAGTAAAAGTTTCTCAAGATCTGCAAAATGAAGACCTGTTGTTGGTTCATCCAAAAGGTAAAGTGAATTTGCACCTTTTTTAGATAATTCTGAAGCTAATTTTACTCTTTGTGCTTCTCCGCCTGAAAGAGTGGGTGCAGGCTGACCCACTTTAATATATGAAAGTCCAACATCATTTAAAGTTTGAAGTTTATGAGAAAGACCTCCAACATTAATAAAAAAGTTTACTGCTTCTCCAACACTCATTCTTAAAATATCTGAAATGTTTTTGTTATTATATTTAATCTGCAAAGCATCTTCGTTATACTGAAGTCCGTTACAGACCTCACAGGTAATATAGACATCTGGAAGAAATTGCATTTCAATTTTTATTCTTCCCTCACCTTCACAAGCTTCGCATCTCCCCCCCTTTACATTAAAAGAAAATCTGCCTGGTCCATATCCTTTTATTCTTGCTTCTTTAGTTTTTGCAAATAGATCTCTTATATAGTTAAAGGCTCCAATATATGTTGCTGGATTTGATCTTGGAGTTCTGCCTATTGGAGACTGATCAATCATGTAAATATTTTTAATGTTTTCAAACCCAGTTATTGATTTATATTTTCCTGGTTTTTGTCTATGATACGGATTATTTTTTTGCATTAGGGCATGATACAAAATATCGTTAACTAAAGTTGATTTACCGCTTCCTGAAACTCCTGTTACAACAATTAATTTTCCTAATGGAAATTCTGCAGTAATGTTTTTAAGGTTATGTTCCGAAGCTCCTTCAATAACAAGTTTTTTATTTGCATTTTCTTTAGATAATGGATTTGATGGTTGACTTACAATTTTCTTTCTTCCCGAAAGATACAATCCTGTTATTGAGTTTGGATCTTTTTTAATTTCTTCAACTGTTCCTTTTGCAATTATCTTTCCACCGTTTTCCCCAGCTGCAGGACCAAAGTCAAAAATGTAATCTGCTTGTTCCATAGTTTCTGCATCATGCTCTACTACCAAAACTGTATTTCCCAAATCTCTTAGTGTTTTTAAAGTGTCAATTAATTTCTGATTATCTCTTTGGTGAAGACCAATTGAGGGTTCATCTAAAACATATAAAACACCTGTTAATCCGCTACCAATTTGTGAAGCAAGTCTAATTCTTTGTGCTTCTCCTCCTGCTAGAGTTTGAGCGCTTCTTGAAAGAGTTAAGTAATCTAGTCCAACATCAAGTAAGAAGGAAAGTCTTTGTTTTATTTCTTTTAAGATTAGTTTTGCAATCTGAAGTTCTCTTTCCTGACCATTCTTAGAAAGATCGTCTATAAAACTAAAACAGTTTGAGATAGACATATCTGAAGCATCAACAATTGATTTTTGATTAATAGTTACTGATAAAGATTCTTTCTTAAGTCTTGCTCCTTTACATTCATTGCAAAGTTCAAATCTCATAAACTTTTCAATCTGTGATCTTACAAACATTGAGTCAGATGATTGGTGTCTTGTTCTTAAGTCATTAAGTATTCCTTTAAATGATTCTTCAATAGCAGTTTCTCTACCCCATCTATTTTCTCCCTCAACAGTATATTTTTTGTCTCCTGTTCCAAAAAGTAAGAGATCTTTTTTCTCTTTGGAGATTTCTGAAAGCTTTGTTTTTAGAGAAATGTCATTTTCTTCACAAAATATCTTAAAAGTTCTGGAAAACCAGGTATCGTGGGATAAAAGATTAAAGTATGGAGTTATTCCTCCCTCTGCAATAGTTAAGTTTTCATTAAAAACAAGTTCTCTATCAACATTTAAGATTGTGCCAAGACCGCTACAAGTAGGACATGCTCCATGAGGAGTATTAAAAGAGAAAATCCTAGGTTCAATTTCAGGAATAAAGATGTTGCAGATTGGACAAGCAAATTTCTCGCTAAAAAGCTCATCTTCCATTTTCTTTGGCTTATCAGGAATAGAAAAACCGCTATCATGAATGATTGAGACAATTATTTCTCCGCTTCCAAGTCTTAACCCTTGTTCAACGTCTACTGCAATTCTTGATTTGTCAGTATCTTTTGTTAAGGAAACACTATCAACGACTGCTTCAATTGTGTGTTTATTTGTTTTTATTAAGACAAAATCATCATCTGTTGAAAAAATCTGTCCATCTACTCTAACTTTTTTGTATCCTCTTTTTTTAAGATCTGGAAAAAGATCTGTATATTCACCTTTTCTATCCTTAACAATAGGAGCAAGTATTAAAATTTTTAAGTTCTTAGCATTTTTCTTTGTTAAAAGCTCAAGAACGGCTTGAGTAATCTGTTCTTTAGACATTTTTGAGATTTCTCTACCACAATTTGGGCAATGTGGATGACCGATACGAGCAAATAATAGCCTCATATAGTCATAAATTTCAGTAACAGTTCCAACAGTTGACCTTGGATTATGGGAAGTTGATTTTTGATCTATTGAGATTGCTGGAGAAAGTCCTTCAATTAAGTCTACGTCTGGTTTTTTCATTACGCCCAAGAATTGTCTGGCGTATGAAGAAAGACTTTCTACATATCTTCTTTGTCCTTCTGCGTAGATCGTATCAAAGGCTAGAGAGGACTTTCCGCTTCCTGAGAGCCCCGTAAACACGACAAGCTTACCTTTTGGTATTTCTAGGTCTATATCTTTAAGATTATTCTCCCTTGCGCCTTTTACGATTATTTTGTCCATTTTGCTGAAGGAATATTATATATGAATTTTGGACTAAAGGAAAGCAAAGAAGATTAAACTATTTAGCGTAGGGCTCGCTTTTTTCTGCTGCACTTGTTGAGACGAGTACAACATTGTCAGCAGTCCTTGAATGAAGTTCTGCAATTGAATCAGCACGCTGAAAAACAAGGCCATTTGATAGATCGTGCCTAAGTCGTGTAATTGTTTTAGTCATAGACATGTTTCCCTGTAATGTATCTTGATCTAGAAATCTAATTCCAGTTTCTCCCTCTACATATAGAGGTCTTCCTAATCTATCTAATGAATCTTTAAACCATTTAGCTGAAACAGATGCTTCTCCTCCATAAACCATGTAATATTCTCCATCAGGCGTCTCAAAGACATATTTTCCTCCAAGCCCTTCCCATGATCTTCCAAGTTCGCCTGGTTTTGAAACAAAAGACGCACCTAAGACAAATGCAGTATTAAAATCTGGTCCAACTCCTCCGCCTTCAATGCCGACTGGAATACTTATCTCTCCTCTTCGAAGTTCATATAATAAATTTGGTGTATTTACAGGAATATTTGCACTGACAGACGTGGTACACTGGCTTCCTCCGGCAACTCCAATGAATAATGCATCGCAACCTGCTTGCTCTGCTTTAAGAGCAGTTTTTGCATCCATTATTTGACCACCAACTATTTTTACACTACTATCTTCTGCAAAGACTTTTCTTAATGCTTTTGCAGTATCTACGATTTCCATTCCACCTTCTGGAGAATATATCCTAAACATTCGGCATCCTGCTTCATATAGTTTTCGTGCTCTTATTAATGCTTTAGAGCCATTTTCACCTTGTGCATCTGCTTCAATAGCAGCGCCTACATTTGCTATCCAAGACCCTCTTAGTGCTTGAAAGTATTTTTCTCTTACCTCGTCCTTATTATCATCAGTGAGCGGATCTGTTAATCCTATTATTTGTGTAAATTCAGCAAGCTGATCTTCGTTTGGTGTTAATTCTTCTGGAAGTTCAACATTTTTTAAATAATCAATAACGTTTTTAACAACTGCTGCTTGTTGATCTGGGTCTGATAAAAGCTTATCTCTTGATACAAATACCATTCCATTTGCCATTGCAGTTGTTATGTATGCAAGTTCACTTCCTACATCAGGAACAGAGCCTAGCGCAAAGGGAATGCGACCCTGACCCATAATATTTGATTCAATTCCTTGATCAATTCTATTTCTACTTTTCCTTCCATTTACAGGTTCAGGTGGTACAATTTTAAGATCTTCAAAACTTACAACGTTGCCTTCTGCATGTAAGTTATCCATTACTCTTGATTTTCCAGGGATTGGTGGTACAAACTCTTGTTGACCTAACTGGAGCCTAAATAAAAATCTGTCTGGGGTATTCCATATAATTAAATCGCATGACCTTTCAGCTTGAAATCTTTCAACTAATTTATCTGGTATTCTGACAAGTCTTGCACCTTCTGGAATATGGCGAAGATCAAACGGACTAAGTCTTGGTATTACACCACTTCTCATTCCATCAAAAGAAAAATCATCTTTTGCTGATGGATCTGCAAGTATTGATGGATCAGTAAATTTTGCAAGGAGGGCAACGCTTTCTTCTACTTTTTGATCTAATCCCACCCTTTCTCTTTCAGGTGGAAATGGTTTAAATCCAGCTAATTCATATGGTTGACTCATAGTATAAATCCAAGGGTTATTCTACAACTTATATTTTTAGATTACTAGTAATATCTCAAATAAGTATTGAAATTAATCCTCAAACCTCATATAGTCTTTCTCACAATGATTGATAAAGATTATTCGCTAAATTATCACGTAAGTTATAGAAATACCAAAAGGACTATAATTAAAAAACTTTCTTTTTGGTTTACTTTATCATTTCTTCTTGTAATCTTAGCTTTGTTAGCAAAAAACATTTTCCTAGACCATAGAAGTACCAATGAGTTTGTAAATAAAGATATTATTTCTCCTCTTGCTAAAGGTTCACAGGCAGTTCTTGCAGTTACCCAAAACCTATTACCAGATAATTCAGGTTTAAAGAAGGTTGTAGATAGTTCCCTAGAAGGATCAACCGCTGACTACGCTGTTGTAGTAATTAATTTAAAATCAGGTGAAGAATATTTTTACAACGAACATAAAAAGTTTGAAAGCGCCTCGCTTTACAAACTTTGGATAATGGTAACAATCTATAAATGGATAGAAGAAGGAAAACTTTCCCTAGATAAAGTTTTAACACAGGATGTTAAAACACTAAATGAGAGATTTAAGATAGATGAGGAGACTGCCGAGAGAAAGGAAGGAACAATTTCACTAAGTGTAAAAGATGCACTGGATTTAATGATTACTAAATCTGATAATTATGCAGCTCTTTTACTTACCCTAACAATTAGACTTTCTCAAGTTCAGGAGTTTTTAAATGATTATGGTTTTAATGATTCAAAAGTAGGGGGAGCAGATAGTTTGCCAATAACTACTGCAAGCGATATGGCAATTTTTTTTAACAAGCTTTACAAAGGAGAATTTTCAACACCCCAAAATACTAGGGAAATGATCTCTCTTTTAAAAAGACAGGTTTTAAATGAAAAGCTGCCTAAGAATTTACCTCTAAATACTCCCATTGCTCATAAAACAGGAGAATTAAATGGATTTAGCCACGATGCTGGAATTGTTTATTCTCCAAATGGTGAATATATTATTGTAGTTTTATCAGATAGTGAAAATCCAAAAGGAGCAAATGAAAGAATTGCTGATTTATCAAAGAATGTTTATGACTACTTTAACTCTAGCGAAAACTAAGTCCTGGATCTACTCCTCTATCAAAATCAACTTTTATCTCTTCATCAGTTAAAACATATTTTTCAATTTTGTAACCATTAGGAAAAGTGTAGGTAACTACTGGACTTTTAGTAATTTTAATTCTTTCTTCTTTCCACCAGGTGTAGCTTAAGTATGGATTATCAATTGCAGGAGGAGCAACAACAATATATGTAACTTTTTGTTTTGTTAAAAAGCTAGCCTTCTTATCCTTATTAATTTTCTGTTGGTATTGGAGGGCATACTTTGGTCCATAACCTATAATATCTGGTGTATAAACAAAGTATCCAAACTTTTTTTCACTACCAGAAAATACTTTTTGTGACATTTGATTTAAAAACTTCCATGAAGCTTCACTTACTCCCCTAGTTTTTGCAGAATTATTAAGATCGGTAAATGCAGTCTGGAGATTAAGTAAGTAAATAATGGCAAATACTGCTATAAAGATTTTTTTATACTGTGACGAACTAAAAGAAGAAAACATAATAAAGACTAATGGAAACTGAGGAATAAGATAGAAATAAAGCACAGGTCCCTTATTAATTAAGGTTAGAATAAAAAACCCTACAAAAAAGTAAAGAAAGCTCAAATATATTTGCCTATATTTTTTATTCTTTAGCTGAATAACTAAGAAGAAAATAAAAACTAAAGTTGCGATTAAGTTTCTAAAGTTTGGATCAGGTCTTACGAACTCAACCTGACTTATCATTAAGTGAAACCTATCGTAAAGCATAAAAAGATAGTTATATTTAACGCTGTTACCGCTTTCTGGTGAAATATATCTAAGTACTGAGTTAGTAAGTAAAAAGTCATGTCTTAAATCAAAAAGCAAATAATTTGATAAAGGAATTAAGATTGTTAACAGTAAGAGTAAATGCTTCTTCTTCGTTGATCTAAGTATCTTTATGAATAAATACAGAAAGGAAAGAATTGTAAACGGAATTCCTATTGCCATTTCAAATTGGATAATTACTCCAAGTGAAATAGCGTGAATAATTAGATACTTTGCTTTTCCGGTTTTTAAGTATTGAATAAATGAATAGAAGAAAATTGGGATTGTAAACATTGCTCCAATTGGATTAAAAAATGTTGCACCGTGGAAAGATACATAAAGAGTAACTAACAAAGTTGCAAGATATGCAGATGTTTTGTCAAATAATTTCTTGGTTACATAAAACACAATTGCGGAAAACAAGGCAATAAGAATTACCCACCACATTCCAACTACCAAAGGATTACCATTCCCTATTACATAAGCTGGATAGTTTAGGTAGAGCCATAATGGGCCGTGAAATAATCCCATAACAGAAGACTTAGGACCAATTAAAACAAGCTTTTTCTCAGTAATTTCACTAAATAATAGAAAGTCTCTTGCTATATCTGAAGAGAAATTTAAATCCCCGTTAATTACACTCCAAGATGCGAAGAAGAAGCTTAAAAAAATTAGAATAAAAAATAAAACCTTAAGTAATTTACTCACTTTTTACTATAATAACACATCACTTTACATCCCTGTTATAATTTATTTATGACAAATCTAAATTTTGAAATAACAGTTGGGAGGCCAGTATTTAAGGATTACAAAGTAATTACAAATGGAATGCTTCTCTACCATGATAAAAAAGGTCATAGAAGAACTTCAGAAGTTATTAATATATTTTTAAAAGATGATAAGAAAAAGGTTTATGCTGGAGCAGTTGCAACTGTTCTTTGGAATGGTATAGAAATAAACTCTCTTTGGGTAGATGAGTCACTACGTGATAAGGGTTTCGGGAAAAAGCTTGTTGAGATGATTGAGGATGAAGGAAAAAAGCGTAATTGTACTATTTGCTACACAAATACCTTTACTTGGCAAGCGCCTGAGTTTTATGAAAAGTTAGGATATAAGGTTTATGGAGAATTAAAAAACTTTCCGCCTGGTAATTCACTTACCTACTTTTATAAACAACTGTGAGCCGAATATCCACAATCTCGAACCAGAACAAATACTTCTTTACTGGTATCAAGTTTATAAAAGTCTAAAAAACTTTGTCAAGATTCCTAAAAAATTTTAACTTTTCTTCTTAGGTATTTCTGGTTTTTTCGGGTCAGGCATTTTTTCTTTGTACTTTTTGGTCATTTCAGCTCGCTTGATATGAGACACAGTGAGTTCGATTAAATCTTTCAAACTCTGCACATCCTCTTCTTTCCAGGTTTTTTCGTAATGGGTTTCATCATTTCTTAACCAAGATGCCCTATCAGCTACAACTTGAATATCTCCATCCTCAATCTCATCAATAAGAATAGCCAACTTTAACTGTTTTTTTATCTCCTCAGTTCTCTCTGGATGCAAATAAATGAGGTAATCCTTAATTAGAAACTCTAAAGCTTTCCCATATCCTGGTCCGCGTATCTCATCCATTCCGTTAGCGTCTGCCATCGACGCCTGAAAGTAAATACTTGTAAATCGTTCCGAAATAGTAGGAATTGGTTCTGGGAATTCCATTTTTTCGACTGACTCAATAAAACCAAAGTGGTTAAAAAACCATCGATCAGGCATCCTATCGAATGTATTGTTATAAAATGCAAAAAACATTACCTGACAATCCAGGCGGGGACAACGAAAAACAATTTGTAATCTTGAATCAAATCCTGAATATTTATCTGGTTTGTAAAAACCATATCTAGGTTTAAATTCATTCCCCTTTTTACAAACAGGGCATACATCTGGGAACTTGTCAACCTCGAAATCCCCTAAATGTTCGTTGTCGGTCATTACTGCACTTACTCTTGGCATATTTATTAGACTAAAGGAAGAGACAATTCTTGAAGAATAATTTGACTAATCGATTAGTCGTTGTGAGCCGGACAGGATTCGAACCTGTGACCAAGAGCTTAAAAGGCTCCTGCTCTA
>CAYYJP010000012.1:0-7510 GCA_964472285.1 uncultured Gammaproteobacteria bacterium
GTTCCAATTGTATCTGGTGCGGATTCTGTACAAAGTTAACTACGGAGCTACTTCTCTATATACCCTCGGAGCATTTTTAATGAATCTCGGAGCATTTAAACTAAAATCAGGTCTTTCTTTAATATAAAATACAGGGCAACTTGAGTTTCCTGAGCAAAGATCTCTTAGGTTGTAGAAGCTTCCTCCTTGAAGCGAAGCATTTACAACTATAGATCCTTCTACATTAAGCCTGTTATCTCTTGTTGGACAAGTCTTATCACCTTCTATATAAAAACTGTGATCCGTACTAAACCATCCTTCAAGATGTGGTGTAGTAGATGTTATTGTAGAAGTTCCCACAACTGAATCTACATAAATGTTTCCTTGCACACTAAATAATACAGTTGATGTAGGTGGAACATCAATGGTTCCATTAAATTTCAAGTTTCCACTTACTAAAATTACATAATCTCTATTAGCTGGGAAGGAATAGTTATTTGCTAAAGTTAGGTCTCCAACTGCTTCATATATACCACTTGCTAGGGTTACTGACAAATTACAGCTTGCTATTCCACCGGCTCCACAATGGGTTGTGGTTAAGTTTGTGGGTGGGGTTCCATTAGTTACTGCTAAATTCCTAATATATGAATATGAAGTAGCAAGTGGGCTACCTGTACTTGCTGGTCCATAGCTTTCAGAATATGAACTAATTCCACCAACTTTCCAATTATATGGGTTTGCAGAGGCTTGTCCCAAGCCAAAGCTGTCAGAACCTACTCCTGTATAGATAATTCCTGGAGTTCCAGTTCCGGCTGGCTTAAGAAGGGAAGCGTAGCTTTGGCAAGTTGCTCCTGCTGGAATAGTATATGGATACCCGCTGTTAAACCACATATCTGATCCATCTGATTGAACCCAAGGTCCTGCGTTAGATACTATTCCAAAGTTTAAGTTTGAGATACTTCCATTAGTACAGCTTGCGCTGTTATATCCTGCAATAGAAGTATTACAATTTGTTTGATTTCCTACAGTAACGGTAAAGTTAGGTGGAGGACCATTCTGAGGATAGCTAATTCTGTAAGTTGCTGATAGGTCAGTATATGAGATGGTATAAGAGCTTGCGGGTAAATTACTTATTGTATATGCTCCATTTGTATCAGTGGAGCTGGAGCCATTTACTGGGTTTGCTGTAATTGTAACATTTCCTGTGTAATTAGATTCACCAGGATCTTTAATACCATTTTCATTCTCATCTATATATACATTACCTGTAATAGTTGATACAGATATAAGATTAATTGTTGTAGTTGAGGATGAGCATCTATTTGTTCCTTGATAACAAACTGTAACGCTTGGATTTGTAACTGTTTGATTTGTGGTTGTTGGTGACCGCCATGTACTTGTTGCTAAGTCTACATTATCAACCGTTCCTGTTCCATCAGAAAACCAGGTATAGGTTAATGGGTCTCCTGTTGGGGATGTAGGATTTACGCATCTAAGATCTGATTTAACACCAGATCCAGGATTTACAGTTGATGGTGTAGCAGTTAATCCTCCTGCACACGTTGGTCCCGGAGGCCAAAGACCAAAATTAACAATCTCTCCTGGAGGAATATCAACTGTGATTTCATTATTTGGTGCAGGTGGTTTTGGTGTAGTTAAAGTATATCCACCTGAGGGAATATTTAGGGTAATTGTAGAATTGCCTGGATCAAGATTAGCCATTCTAACTCTACCGTTTACGTCTGTAGTATATGGAGAACCAGCTGAACCTCTTCCTGTTACTGTAATTGTTACACCTTGGAAACCTTCATCTCCTTCTGCTACGTCCCAAACTCCATCGTTTCCATAATCCTTAAACACATTTACGGTAATAGTTGATGTCTGCGGTGAAAGCCCAAAGTCAACAATTCTATTTGGGCCTAGAGTTCTTTGGATAGGGAAGCTAGCTGTATTAGTAACAGGAGCTGTAATATTATAATTTGTTGGAAGAGTTGGCATAGAAATATTATATTGACCGTTTGATAGCTCAGCAGATTGATAGTTTCCATTGGTTGTTGTGTAATTTACTCCATCAACTCTTACAGTAGCGCTTGATGTAAAAAGGCTTTCAGTAGGGTCTTTAATTCCATCTTCATCATCATCAATAAAAATTATACCTCCAATGTGGGAAGTAGTGTTGTATGGATCATCTCTGTCATTATTAGTTTCATTTGCTTCATTGATTTGGTCAACCCCGTTAATTACTGGATCAACAATTGCTGTAGCTGTATAGCTTCCTGCATTAGGTCTTGCAATATTTGGTACAGTTACTTCTCTTGTTCCACCTTCTGCAAGAGCTGATGTTTGTACCGTTACAACATCGCCATTGCCGTTATTTACCCGCACATTAAAAGGAGCTCCTGTCCCTTTATCACCATTATTATTTACCGTTACCGTTGCATCAGAAGTTCCTGCGGAATTTCCATTTGGGAAAGTAAATGCAGTTATTCTAAGATCTGGTTTACCAGAACAATCATTTGTTCTTTGTGGTCTCCAACCACTCCAATCTGTTGGACCTGAAATATTATCTTCTGTATGAGCTTGTATTCTCCATTCGTAAGCAACATCATAGGGTAGAGAACAGTCACCTGGGCCAGAAGTGCATGCATCTCCAGGAAAACTATATGTAGCAGCATCAATTCCCTTAATTGTATGCAAATCACCATTACCAACAACTTTTCTAAATTGAATATCGTATGGGTTTTTGTCTCTTTCTAGTCCGGCAGGAATTCTATCCCAATTAAATCTCAGTCCAGCAGCTCTATCTGTTCCCGCAGGACCTTGACAGAAAGCACTTTCGCTTCTAGTGCTATTTGCAGGAGGATTGGGTGCACATCTATTTCCACCATCATTTCCTCCATCTGGGTCATTACAGACTGCTGCATAATTAAGCCTTGAGTCAACCTTACAAGCTCCATTTCCTGCGCCAGAGTTTTTACCATAACAACTTCTTCTTATATATTCGCATTTTGCCTTAGGTGTATCTCCTCCACAATAATCATCACAACGCCATATTTGTCCATTTCTCCCACACCATGGTCCATTAGAAGGACATTGGTCAAGAAGTTCTACATCTCCAGCTCCATTTGCAGCACTTGTGCATGCTCTATATTCATCAGCAGAACTTGCTGTTTTACATGTTACATCTAAATTATATGTATGATATTGATCATATATGTCACCTGTTGTGCATGTGCCACTTGATTGGAGATAGTCTACGCTAGCTACGTCAACTTGTTCGTTTGGATCAACACATGATGTCCACCATAAGACCCTATCCGAAAATCTTGGATAATAGTCCAAAACGTTTACAACATATCTTGAGCCTGTATCTGCGTAAAAAGTAATTGGATTAAGCCATTGACCACTAGCTTTATATTCGAGATGAACTTGCCAACTGGTCCCGCTATTATTATTTATGATATTTCCTCTTGTGTAATGACAATCATCGTTACCTTGATAGTGGCTTGCATTATGTATAGCAAAAGTTTCCTGAGTGAAAAAACCTGTCAGAAAAAACAAGGAAAATAAAGTTAAAAATATAAATTTTAAAAAATTAAATTTACTTATCATAATTAATATCATCAATGTCTAATTCTTTTACCTTTTCAGGATAATTTACTTTAATATAGCCCTCAAGCTTATCTGCAATATTTTTATACGCGCTACTTGATGCACTAGGACCACTTTTAATAAGAGATGCAATCATTAAATAAGTTAATACCTTTGAATCTGTATCTTTTTTATTTAAATATCCAACATTTGTAATGTCGCGCATTAAGCTTTCTTTATCTCTTTCCAAAATATTACTTTCTTCTATCTCTGCAAGAAGTTCTATAATTTCTTCTGGTTGAGGATCGTCAGTACAAGTTGGATCTTGGCAAAAATAGGAAAAATCACCCTCTTTATATTGTGGAAAATTCTTTTTTGCAAAATCTATAAAATCCATCTGAATGGAGTAGAGCTTAGGGTTATTAGTATAGCTATATAGACCATGGAGAAAAGAGACATCTTGTAAAAATGCTTCGTACTGTTTATCTTTTCCTTTAAGTGTTGGCATTTCATTAAATTTTTTAACAAATCTTGAATATAAAGCGCCATCTGTTATTGATGTGTCTGTTGATAAGGCTTGAATTTTAGCTTGTAATTCTACATATCCAGATAACCCTCCATATTTACTAGTAAGCATAGCTTGATTTTTTTTATCCAAGTAATAAATTGTGCCTGCTAAAATAGGAATAACTATTGCTAAAAGTAAGATAATAATAAGTAACGGCCGTTTTTTTAAAATAGGTAATTTTTGCATAAGAAATACTCTAATTTAAGATTAGGGTTTTAAAATTATTTTGTCAAGGGAGGTTAGAAGTCTTTTATTGTCAAAGCTAAATCTTTGGGGAATGTATCTTGTACATGAGTATTAAATTGTTGTCTTAAGTCTGGCCATCTTTCATGATAGTAATCTCTTACACAAATGGCCGCATCATAAAAATTTTGATCTCCCGTAACTAATTGAATAGCAAATAGCCCATCAAATAAATTCAAGCAAAATTCTTCTGGATCTCTTGCAATGTTTCCCTTTGGTTTTTTTGTGCATTGTTCTAGAGTACTTTCAACTGTTTCTCTACCTCTAGTTTCAGATTGGAATGGTAATATTCTTCCTACAGCTTCTGGATCTATAGGATTTTTATAGGCACCATTAATTTCTTCTATCATTTTCTTTTCAAGTGATTTTACTGTTCCGCCTTTTGGAGCATCAGTATCTACTAATTGAGGACCAGTATGACGAACAATCTCTCTAGGCTTAGGTGTTGGTTCACCTGTAACTAAATCTTCACCAGTAGGGAAACAGATTGTAAGTTCTTGTCCATTGGTTAAGAAAGAGGGAACCGTAATTGGTGTGTTTTCTTTAATACTAGAAGTGTCAGTATCTCCCGCAGCGGTTGCGATGTTAGGTCCAGGTTCACAAGGAAACACTTTTTGTAATTGTGCTACTTGATCTGGGCTACATGCTCCTGCTATTGCAGTCGTAAGAAGGCCAACACCGGCAACTCTCGTTGCTGGGCTTTTTATAGCCCTAACTATTACTCTTCTTAGATCCATTTCGGCTAAATTCCTCATGTTGGCGTGTATATTACTATAAGTTTATTGCCCTGTCAAGTCTTAGCTTCAATTTCGTCAAATTATCGAGTTATAAGGCAATAATAATACTATAAAATAAGAAATGCAAGAGGCAAAATTAAGGCTGAACTTCAATACGGGTAATTATATTTTTATTATTTATCTTTATAAAATCTACTAACACGTTTTTTCCAATATTTTCTTTTTGGATAAGATCAGAAGGGAATAAGGTTGTTTTATTATCTTTATCCTCAGAATTTACAATATTTGAATCTAGAGTTAATTCAAAGCTTAGAATTGTTCTTTGTTTTGCTTTTATTTTTATATTTTCATCATCAAAGCCTTGAATGGTTCCCTCAATGATAAATGCATCCTTATCAACGGATATTATTTCATCAGTGTTTTGACTAGTGTTTTGTTTTACAAGATCTTTAACTTCATAAGAAGATATTGGTAAAACATCAAAAATTGGCGATATATGAGATAGGGAAATAATTCTAAAGTAATTTAAGGCTAAAAAATATCCTATAAGAATTAAAATTAGTGTGAAAATAACCAAAAAGAGGGTAAATAACTTAATTTTGAACCTTTTTTTAATTTGAGTATCAACATATGAAAATTTATCTCTTTTAGGTTGATATTCAAGGTCTTTTGTAGAAAATACGGCCATAATCTAATAGTAAGTAGGTATAGGTAATATGTCAAGAAATTTTATTGATCAGCTGGGATAGGGGAGGTTTGTATGGTGCTTGATGTACTTGATTCAATATTGATCTCTCCATCAGATGTTAGTTTTAAGAGTGATCCTGCAGTTGTATCTCCTGAGACTTCAGTTTTTGGAAGAAAGTTGATTACGCTGTTTACTCCATCATTTCCAATAGGCGTATAGTTTATTTTTACTAATTGCCCTGTACCCTTAACTGCTGCTTCTCCTGGTGAAACTGTTAAGGCATAAGATATTCTTCCATTTTGTTGATCTATTTTTTTCAATACCTCAACGGCTTGTGGGAAAAAGTCGAGGGGAGTAACGGTTATATTAGTAATAAGAGTTGGATCATAATAAAGCTCAAGTTGTACTCCAATTACACCATTTTTACCTGTATCTATGTTTACTATTGAGTAATAATTATTACTTTCCTCATCTTTTGTAGCTTCATTAATGGAGAGGGAAGTGTCAGCAAGATTAGTTTCTTCTTGTAGTTGTGTTTTTTGGACTATTTCTTTTAGAGGAGCATCTTTTGAAAGAAATGCAACATAAACTAAGGAAATTGCAATTAAAGCAAGAATTACAATTAAGAGAACCGTTTTTAAAGGAACCCCAGTTGAAGTAGTAGGTTTATCTATATTTTGTTGAAAATTTTGATTATCCATTTTGTTTGATTAAATTATTGTCTAGGTTTTTTTATTTTTTGTCAATTTATTTAGTCACCAGCTTGAACTGAATACTCTTGAATAAAGTATCCGTAATCTAATTGATCGACATTTTGTATTTCTTGACTTTCTCCATCATCGTTTAGGTCAGAGAGAAGCCTATATGCTTCGTCTTCATTGCAAAGGGCTTTAGCTTCTTCAGTTTTTGCAAAAATTGAACAACTTATTAAAATTCCATAATCTAATATTCCAATTTTATTATCATTATCGATATCTCCTGCGATTAAATTAACTAGTGCTATTGCATTTACCTTGCCTGCAGTTAATTTTTGTATACCTGGTATTTGTTTCTTAAGCCTTCCATCAACTTTTACTTTTACTGTGTAATTTCCAGTAATAAAATTATCTCCTAGGGATACTGTTCCAGTGAATTTTCCATAATTTTGTGTATTTTTATCTGCAATATATTTTATATCAGCTTCAACCTCTTCAACTTTTTGGTTAGAGCTATTTATTACTTCAACGTGAATTTTTCTTACTGGGTGTTTTGGATCTTTATTTGAATAATTGCTTAATGCTACAGTGTTAGTTCCTGTTGTTCCTATCGTATCAAGTCCTATTACAAATGAAAGTTTTGTTGTATTGTTTCCACCTGTATCTCCGCAAGCTTGTCCTTCTTGAGTACATCCACCACTATTTGTTCCACATGTGTTTACGATTACGCACGCGTTATTTTGACATGTGAAATGAGGATTAATATTTGATCCCGTGCAAGTATTATCATTTTGTCTTCCGACTGTATATTTTAAAGTGATAGAGTCTTTAAAATTTTTATTTGCTCCTTTTTGAACTGCTTTAATTTTTATTTCTTTTGTAATTCCTTTTTTAGCATTCTTTGGAGAGGTAATTTTAACCTTTAATAATTTTGTTTTTTCTGATTTAAGATTTTTTACATCACCTTTTATAGGATCTCCTTGTCCATCAAGAATTCTTACAGTCCAGT
>CAYYJP010000012.1:7520-18978 GCA_964472285.1 uncultured Gammaproteobacteria bacterium
GAGAGTGGCAGACTGGAAAGCTGAGAGTCAGCTAAGATACAGAGAACTGCGTAGGGTAGATTACATTTTGTACGCAGTTCTTTAATGGATAACTGCCAAAACCTTGTTACTTATAGTGAAAGACATAAGTCTTTCCCTAAATAGTCAATGACAAAAAAAGGAATTATAAATGTCCTTGACTATAAGCAATGCAGTTATCCATAATTTAATTTTATAGTATCTTTGTTTTTTGAATTACCATCTTTTTGTGTTGCTGAAACAATTGTGGTGTGAGTTCCTGCTGATGGGTTATTTGGAAGATCGATTTTTACCTTAAATTGAGCTGTATCATTTTTCTTAACCTTTATTACGTCATTATTGTTTACGTTATTACCGCTTATTTTGGCCTTCCACCCAGAATTTGCTCCTCCAGGGGGATTTACTTTTAGTTGATAGTTATGTTCACTATTACAAGGATTTTTAATTTTAATTGTATATACATTTCCTTCTTTTCCAGCTAGAGTAAGTTTTGGATCAGCGCATGCATTTGCTGGGGCCTGGTTAAGAGTTTGAGCATTAATGTTATTAACTGATACAACTCCAAAGAGAAGAATAACAAACGAAGCTATGAAAAGCAAAGAAAGCTTTTTAAATAAACTCATATATATATGGTTAAGATTAGAATAGTATAGTTTAAATTACTTTGTCAAGAAGAGTATTAATACTATTGAAATTTAGCTCTACTTTAATATATAATACATTCATTACTCACACTTAGATTAAAGTTCCTGAGATTTAAACCTCATCTAAGTGGCGGAATAAGGAACTAAAAAACTTATGAAAGAAATTACACTTGAAGAACTTCTTGAGGCTGGATGTCATTTTGGACATCAAGTAACAAGATCAAATCCAAAAGCAAGAGATTTTGTTTTTGAAGCAAGAGATAATATTCAAATCATTGATCTTGCAAAAACAAAGCAAGGCTTAGATGAAGCAGCTAGTTTTGTAAAAAGCTTAGGCTTAAATGGAAAAACTCTTTTGGTTGTTGCGACTAAAAAGCAAGCAAAACAGGCTGTTGAAGAAGAAGTTTTAAGAATAAGAGAGCAGTTAAAAGAAAAAGCAGAGAAAAATGGACAAAGCCTTTTCTATGTAACCCAAAGATGGGTTGGTGGCGTTTTAACTAATTTTTCTGAAGTATCAAAAAACTTTAAAAAATTAGCTGATTTAAAACAAAAAATCTCCAGTCCTGAAGAAAAAGCAAAGTATACAAAGAAAGAAATCGGTCTTTGGGATAAAGAAATACAAAGACTAGAACTTTTCTATCAGGGAATTGCCACAATGACTCAAAAACCAGACGCACTATTTATAGTAGATTCCCATTTAGAAAATCTCGCTATCAGAGAAGCCTTATCAACTAAAGTAACAACTGTTGCAATTGTCGATACAAATGCGGATCCATTTATAATTGATTATCCAATTCCAGCAAATGATGATGCTGTTGGAAGTATAAAATTAATTGTTTCTCATATTTTAAATGCATTCGCAGAAGGAGTAAAAGCTCAAAAAGAAGAAAAGAAAGAAGAAGAAAAAGAGGAAAAGGTAAAAATTAAACCAAAAGAAAAGGTAAAAGAGAAGAAAGCTAAGGAGACAAAAGTTAAGACTTCAAAACCAAAAGTTATTAAAAAGAAATAATATGGCAATAGATGTTAAATTAATTAAACAGTTAAGAGACGAAACCAAAGCCTCAATAGCTGATTGTAGAAAAGCCTTGGAAGAAACAAATGGAGATTATAAAAAAGCTCTTACCTGGCTTAAGCAACATGGAATGGAAAAAGCAGAGAAAAAAACCGATAGAGAAACAAGTCAGGGTTTAGTTGAAGCATATATTCACCAAAATGGAAAAGTAGGAGTTTTAGTTGAAATTCTCTGTGAAACAGATTTTGTAGCAAGAACTGATGATTTTAAGCGCTTAGCTCATGAAGTTGCAATGCAGGTTGCGGCTATGAATCCTAAAGATATTGACACTTTACTTAAACAAGAATATATTAGAGATGGTTCTGTGACAATAGAACAATTAGTTAAGCAAACTATTGGAACACTTGGAGAAAATATTGTCATAAAGAAAATTATCAGATTTGAAATATAATGGATCCAATAACTTCTTCAACTAAAGCTTCAATGGACAAGGTAATTGAAGTGTTAAGAACAGATCTTTCAACTGTGAGAGCTGGAAAAGCATCCCCAGGACTTGTAGAAAACTTAGTAGTTGGAGCATATGGCGGAACACAAAGATTAAAAGTTATTGAACTTGCTCAAGTTCAGGCAATCGATCCACAGACAATTGTAATTACTCCTTATGACGCATCAATCATTGGTGAAATTCATAAAGCAATTCAAGAATCAAATACAGGCCTTAATCCTATTATTGATGCTCAATTAATTAGAATTTCAATTCCTCCTCTTTCAGAAGAGAGAAGACAGGAATTGGTTCACTTAGTTAATCAAAAATTAGAAGGTGGAAAAATTCAAATTAGACAAGTAAGGCATGAGGCAATGAATGATGTTAAAAAACAGTTAAATGAGAAAATAATTACAGAAGATGATAATGCAAGACTTGAAAAAGAAGTACAAAAAATAACTGATGACACTATTTCTCAGATTGAAACAATGGGTAAGCAAAAAGAACAAGAGTTAATGGTTATATAATAAGTTTAATTTTTGTGTTGTAAATTCCTCAAATTTATAGTAATCTTATACTTCAATGTTAATAACTATTTTAGTTTTTCTCCTAATCCTTTCAATACTTGTCTTAATTCATGAAGCAGGTCATTTTTTTGTTGCTAAATTTTTTAATATAAAGGTTGAAGAATTTGGCTTTGGCCTTCCACCACGTGCTTTTGGAATAAAAAGGGGAGAGACAATTTATTCAATTAATTGGCTTCCAATTGGAGGATTTGTAAAGCTTTATGGTGAAGATGAAGCAGGCGCTGGAAAAGTAAGCTTACCTAAAAAAGAAAAACAAACCAAAGCAAAAGATGTGGATAGAGCATTTTATTCAAGACCGGTTTGGCAAAGAGCAACGGTAGTTTTTGCAGGAGTTTTTATGAATTTTGTTTTGGCAGTCACTATTGTTTCAATACTTTTTTCTTTTATTGGCGTACCAATTCCAGGAAAAGATGTAATAGTTGATCAAGTTATAAGTGGTGCACCAGCGCAAAAAGCAGGTCTTAATAAAGGGGATACAATTGTTTCCATTAATAGCGTAAAGATAGAATCTCCAGAGGATTTGATTTCTTATACAAAAAAACATTTAGGAGAAAAATTAACATTAGAAGTAAAAGATGATAAGTCAAAGTTAAGAAAGGTTGAAGTTACCCCAAGGAAAGAATACCCAAGTGATCAAGGACCAATGGGAGTAGCAATTTCACAAAGTGTAGTAACTAAAAAATACTCTATTATTGAGGCTCCATTTGTTGGAACAAAAGAAGTTCTTAATCAATCAGTAATGATTGGACAAGGATTATTTAGTGTTGTATCACAATTAGTAACAAAAGGTTCAGTCCCACAAGATGTTGCAGGTCCTGTTGGAATTGCTCAGCTTACCGGAACAGTTGTTGGAATAGGTCTTCCTGCAGTACTTTCATTTATAGCACTTTTATCTTTAAATCTTGCAATAATAAATATTTTACCAATCCCAGCTCTTGATGGGGGAAGATTATTTTTTATTTTGATAGAAGGATTTACGGGTAAAAAAGTTAACCCAAGGATTGAAAATTATGCTCATGCTATTGGTATGGCAGTACTTTTAGGGCTTATTGCTTTAATTACAATTCATGATTTGGTTAGGATAATAAACGGTCAACCTCTAATTCCTCAGCTTAAATAGCAGAAAGACTTTATTGAAGAAGTGGATTTCCGTAGACTTCTATAAATCTTCTTGCGTCAGTCTGAATATTAAGATGCACTGGTCCTTCATAGCCAAGAGCTGATTGATAAAGAAGTGCTTGTGTTAAAATCGCGTTTTCTCTAACTTCTCTTTCAGCCATACTTACTTCATTTGTCAAATAAGCTGATTGTTGATTTGCTAAGGCAACAATGTCATCGCCAAAAGGTATTACATATTCCATATTGTGCTTAATACCTTCAACTTGTTTAGTAAGTAATAAAGCCATCCCAACAGTATTTAAACTATAAGAAGCATCATTATCTGATACTGCAAGTCCGTAGGAAAGTCCATTGGAATTTACAGCTGCACTTGTATGCATTGGTAAATAATCAGGAGATAATGAATCAACTCGATATACTAAAACACTTTTTTTAGCTTTTTCTTCTTTTAAAAAATCTGCAGTCTCTTTAAATAAAGGATTTTGACTTTGGGCCAAATAACTAATTGTTGCTTCAATTCTTCTCCTAGTTTCCCTAGCTAATTCTTTTTTATCTTGAATTTGTCCAAGAGGTAATGGTTCAAAACCATACTTAGTAATTAAAGCCTTTTCTGTAGCAATTTGTTCTTGAGTTGGTTTAATAACTAAAGCGTTAGATGCTAAATCAGGATTTATTGCGCTAGTTAAGGTTTGCGTTCTAATATTTGCTTCTACCTCGCCATATTTAATTGCTGCACCAGTAATAACAGCGCCTGTAAGAATAGCTGCAGCTGTGGTTAATGCGATTTTTCTTCTTCTATTTAATCTTTCTTTCATAATATTTAATTTAGGAAGTGAGATTATATAAAAATTATCTTTTTTAGTCAAACCTTTATGTGTTAATATGAATGTGAAAATGAAAATAATAAAGGTAAAAGACAAAAGCGAGGTAGTATTAGAGGCAAAAACTCTTTTATATAAATACTGTAACAGCAAAACCGTCCTTTTCTTGTCAGGTGGCTCAACTCCAAAAGAACTTTATAAAATTTTAGCAAGTGAAAAGAAATTAAAGATTGGATTATCAGCAATTGTAGATGAAAGATTTGGTCCCAAAATGCATGAGGGGAGTAACGAGAAAATGATCAAAGATTCTGGTCTTTTTAAATATTTTAAAGTGTTTAATATCCCAATACAAACGATTTTAATCGGAAAAGATATTGAATCTACAGCAAGAGAATATGAAGAAAAAATTATTAATATAAATAAGACTTATAAACAAAAAATTGCAATTTTAGGAATTGGAGAAGATGGTCATACTGCAGGAATATCATCCGGTTTTAAAAATTCAAACAAATTTGTTGTTTCTATAGATAATTTTCCATCTGAATATAAACAAAGAATAACCTTAACATTTAAAGCTCTAGAGAAATTGGATAAGTTAATACTTTTGGTATTAGGCAAGGAAAAATTAGAAGCGTTAACTAAGATGTTTAAAAAGGGATCCATCAAAGATCTTCCTGCTAGGTTTTATATGAAAAAAGAAATTAGTGAAAAAACTATTTTAATTACAGATCAGGATTTGGTACTAGAGTGAATTTTTTTGGTTAATCTTTGGATACCTTTGTCTGTTAAATTAGTTTTTCCTAAAGTGATTGCGTTTTCTCCGCTAAAAACAACTGGTATTGCGCTTTGTATTTTTGCGACCTTGAATCCTCCTCTTTGGCTATATATTAAATCATATGAAGTATAGAGATCATAATTTTGCCCATTAATTTCTCGAGAACCATTTTGTTGATCTAATCCTCCTAAAAGATAAACTCCGCCTTCAAGTTGTTCAGGGTGTTCAAAATAAAACGAATGGAAAAAGAATGGTTTTTCATTTGCTGGCCTATAATTAAAATGCTTTAAATTGTCTTCACCGTGTTGTACGGTCCTTCCACTATGATCAACATAAGACATCAGGTTAACAATAAAAACTGCTACCTCAGGATTAGGAGACTTAAATCTTTCTGGAATAACTGGTTTTGGTCTTAATTCAATTTTTGACATCTGCCTATTATACCTAATGATTTACGTATTTCATATTTACTTTATAGAGTATCCTTTCTATAATCTCTCTATGACTCCTTTTATATTAGTAATCTTTGGTGCAACAGGTGATTTAGTACAAAATAAACTTATTCCTTCACTTTTTACACTTTTTAAAAATAAACAACTACCAGAAGATTTTTACGTCATAGGTTTTTCCAGAAGAAATTTAACAGATGAAGAATTTCATCAATATTTTAAATCACAACTAACAGATGATAGTTGGAGTGATTTTTCAAAGCATCTTTTTTACCAACCGGGAAGTTTTGAAGAAAGAGTAGGTTATGAGAGTTTAAATAAAAAACTTTTAGAAATTGATGAAAAAATTGGAGCTTGTGTTAGCCGCTTTTTCTATCTTGCTACACCGCCAGATCATTATGAACAAATCTTAGATCAACTAGTTGAGACAAAGTTATCAGTTGGTTGTGGTCACGAAAAAGGAAATTGGACAAGACTTGTTATTGAAAAGCCATTTGGAAAAGACCTAGATACAGCAAGAGCTTTGGATAAAAAATTATCAGATATTTTTGAAGAAAAACAAATTTTTAGAGTTGATCATTATCTTGGAAAAGAGACAGTTCAAAATATGTTGGCATTTCGTTTTGCCAATGGAATTTTTGAACCAGTTTGGAAAAAGGAGTACATAGATCATGTACAAATTACTTTTTCAGAAGAAAAGGGAGTGGGAACAAGGGGAAGATTTTTTGACGGAGTAGGAATATTAAGAGATATTGCTCAGAATCATTTAATGCAACTTTTGGCAGCTGTTGCCATGGAAAGCCCTAAAAGTTTTACCAAAGAGGATCTTCGTGCGTCAAGAGCAAAAGTAATTGATGCTATAAAAGTTGCAGATGAAAATTCAATCGTAAGAGGACAATATGAAGGATATAGAGAGGAAAAAGATGTTAAAAGTGATTCAGAAACAGAAACCTTTGTGGCAATGAAAATGTTCATAGATACTCCTAGATTTGAAGGAGTACCTTTCTATGTAAGAGCTGGTAAAAGAATGCAAAAAGAAGTAGTTGAAATATCTGTTGTTTTTATTCAAACATGTCACATTCTCTTTAAAGAATATGGATGTCCAGAAATTGGTAATGTAATAACATTTAGAATTCAACCAAATGAAGGAATAAGTCTTCGATTTATTGCAAAAACTCCTGGTGCAAAATTAGGTCTTGAATCAGTAGATATGAAATTTAATTACAAAGAAGGTTTTGGAACAAGTGGGCTTGATGCATACGAAAAAGTTTTACTTGATATTTTTGCAGGAGACCAAACCCTTTTTAACAGAAGTGATGAGTTAGAAAGTTCCTGGAGATTTATTACTGATATTTTAAATAAATGGGAAAAAAATAAAAGCGATTTATTAACATACAAAAAAGGTTCTCTTGGGCCAAATAAGGCAAATGAGTTAATACAAAAAGATGGTAAAAAGTGGTTATTAATATGAAAATAGGATTTATTGGTCTTGGAAAAATGGGTAACAGAATGGTAGGAAAACTTGTCTTAGAAGGACATGAAGTTTTTGTCTGGAATAGGACAGAGAGAGTTTCTAAAGACCTTCAAAAAGAAATCAAAAAAGTTAAGGTTTCTTCAAGTATTAAAGAGTTAATTGAATCTTTGCCAAAACAAGCAATTGTTTGGATCATGGTTTCTCATAATGCAGTTGATAGCGTCTTAGATGAGGTTAAGAAATATATTAAAAAGGAAGACATCGTAATAGATGGAGGAAATTCTCATTTTACTAAAACTGAAAAAAGATTTAATGATTTTGATAAATTAGGAGTACATTTTCTTGGGGTAGGAACAAGTGGGGGAATATTGGCAGTAAAAAATGGTTATCCTTTTATGGTTGGGGGAAGTAAGAAAGGATATGAAATAATAAAACCCATTTTAAACTCTTTAGCAAAACCAAACGGAGGACATGAGTATTTTGGAAAAGGTGGAGCAGGACATTTTATAAAAATGATTCATAATGGAATTGAGTATGGAATTATGCAATCTCTTGGTGAAGGGTTTGAGGTATTAGAAAAATCAAAATATAATTTTAATCTTTTAGACGTAGCAAAGCTTTGGCAAAAGGGAACCTTGGTTTCAGGATTTATGCTCGATAGAGCAAAGGATGCATTACAAAAAAACAATAAATTAGATGATATTGTTGGAATTATAGATGCTTCAGGGGAAGCACTTTGGACAATAGAACAAGCAAGAACAGAAAAAGTTCCGGTTGAAATAATTGAAAGGTCTTTGGATTACAGGAAAAGATCAAAAACAGATAAAAAAATTCAGAAAAGTTTTACTGCAAGAATGGTTGCAGCACTAAGAAGAGAATTTGGTGGCCACAGTGTAAAAGGAAGGTAAAATATATCCTCTAGTATTGAAAATTGCTCAAATTTAATGTAAAATAGTACTTCTTATGTCATTTAAAGAAAGATCTTTGTATCCAAGTCCTCAACATGTTGATTCCATCGTTTTAACACGGGTTCCTCAAGAAGTTGGTCAAAAAATGGGCGCCATATTTGTACCAGGATATGGGCCAAATAGTCATGTCAGCGAAAGAATGACTTCTGAGCTAAGAGTTAAATTAAAAAGAAGAAAATGGTGGCTTAGTGATGAATGGAGAAACAAAGGATTGCCTGCAGAGCAAGTATTAATAGGAATTCCTCAATTAGGATTTGATGTTTATAATTACGCTGAAAGACTAACTGAGAAAGAATTAGAGGATTTTAAGCAGTTAGCTTCAATTCTTTCTCAACTAAAAAGGCCTGTTAGATTTAATACATTTTTAATTGATGATCAGCAAACTATAAATCCTAACTCAGGTGACCCTTTAAACGGAAAAGGAAGTGGTGTTTTGCAGGTTATCGTAATTGAACCAAACACTAGAAAACCTATTCCTCATAGGGTTTTTGAGGTAGGAAATTTTTTAGGAACACTTGTGCATGAAGCAAGTCATTTTCTTGTTGATCCAGCATCGTCTAAAGATTTAATTAATAAATGGGAAGAAGAAATCGGTTGGGAGAGGATACCTGATGAAGCTAGAACTCCAGGTGATTTCCCCAAAACCTATGCATTAAACGATCCAGATAGATGTATAACTTCTTATGGTCAAATTTCATCAGCTGAAGATTTTTGTGATAGTTTAGTTGCTGCTTTGTTTGTAAGAGATAGACTTGATCCACAAAGATTAGCATTTTTAGATAGAGAGCTTGGAACAGATAATGTCAATTTAAATAATTTTGGTCAAGCGGTGGTTACTAAAAGAACAAAGGGCATGATTAGAATGCCAAGGATTGATCAAGAATTTTTCTATACTGCTAATCTTGGTAGTTTATTTACCAGGAGAACTTAAAATTGTATAATTAATTTATGAATATAACTTTTGATGATTTTAAAAAAGTTGAAATAAGAGTTGGGAAAGTTTTATCTTGTGAAAAGCTCGAAAATGCAGATAAGCTTTTAAAACTTCAAGTTGATTTTGGAGATTTTAAAAGACAAATTATTTCAGGAATAGCACAGTGGTATACACCAGAAGAATTGATAGGAAAACTTCTTCCTTTTATTGTAAATTTAGAGCCAAGAAATTTTAGGGGAGAAGAAAGTCAGGGAATGTTAATGGCCGTAGAGGATGAAGAAAAGCCTGTTTTTCTTGAGCCAAGTAAAGAAGTAAAAATTGGTTCTATTGTCGTTTAGCTTTTAAAAATACTTCTTCAGTCTTGTTCTTTTTGATTTTGGGAGAGTTAATCATTAATTATATTATATATAATTTAAACTACCATCTCTTTCAGGCATAATTCACGGAGTATACAATAACTTTTTAAAAAATGGTATACTCAAAGTCACATGAGATATTCACTAGTTTTTCCTAAAACTCAAAAAAATGATCCAACTGGAGCAGAATCAGCAAATCATAAATTATTAGTACGAGCTGGTTTTATTGATCAGCTAATGGCAGGGTCTTTTACACTTTTACCACTTGGTTTTAAAGTAGTTGAAAAGATTAAAGATATTATTAGAGAAGAATTAAATAAAACTGATGCACAGGAACTTTTAATGCCACTTTTACACCCTCGTGATATTTGGGATCAAACAGGACGATGGTCAGATCCTGATGTAAAACAAATCATGTATCAATTTAAAGATATTCATGGTAAAGAATATGGTCTTTCTTTTACACATGAAGAAATAGTAATGAACTTACTTTCTAAATTTGTACAAAGCTATAAAGATTTACCAATTAAGGTTTATCATTTTTCAACAAAGTTTAGAAATGAACCAAGAGCAAGATCAGGTATTCTTAGGGGCAGGGAATTTATGATGAAAGATTTATATAGCGCACATGTTTCTGAGGAAGATATGTATGCTTATTACAATCAAGTAATGGATGCTTATATAAAGATATTTAAAAAAATTGGCTTCGACGTTAAGGTTGTAGAGGCAAGTGGAGGAGTATTTACAGATAAAAATAGCCACGAATTCCAAGTTCTGTCAGATGTTGGTGAAGATACAATTTATTATTGTGACTTATGTGATTTTGCTCAAAATAAAGAAATTTTTGAGGGACAAGAAGGGGACAGTTGTCCAAATTGTAAAAAAGGAAAAGTAAAATCTGCAAAGTCTATTGAGGTAGGAAATATTTTTCCACTCGGTACAAGATATTCAGAAAAACAAGAGGTTTTCTATACAGATAAAGATGGTAAACAAAATCCACTTTGGTTTGCAAGTTATGGCATCGGGCCAACTAGAATTTTGGGAACTTTGGCTGAAGTTTATCATGATGATAAAGGTTTAGTTTTTCCAAAAGAAGTTTCTCCTTTTGATGTTTCCTTAATTAGTCTTGGAAAAAATGATAGAGCTCAGCAGATTCATGACCAACTTGAAAGTAAGGAAGTAGAAGTTTTATATGATGATAGAGAAGTTGGTGCAGGTGAAAAATTTGCAGCATCTGATTTAATAGGAATACCTGTAAGACTTGTTGTAAGCGAAAAAACAGGAGATAAAATTGAATTTAAAAAAAGAGATAGTAATGATCCTGAGCTTTTAACAATGGATGAAGTTTTAGAAAGATTAAAATAAGCCAAAAACTTTAGCCCAAATTATTACATAAGTCCCAAAAAAAAGAATTGCGCCTACAGCAAAAAGAAGAGGTAACATATTTAATTTCTTTTGCTGCGCTGTTGGGACAGATGAGGGAGAACTTGTAAATAAACTTGTTGGATCTACTTTCTCTTTTTTTTCTTGTGTTTCTGGTTGTGATACTGGTGCAGGCTCAAGTGGTTGTGGATTTTGTGTAAAAACTTGAGTTGTTTGCATTATTGGAGTATTTTCCTGTTGGTTGGTAGGAGTAGCAGGTGTTGTGGGTGTAGACTCAGTTGCGATAGGCTGTGATTGAGGAGGAGTAGATGGTGTTGTTGTAGGATTTTGTGCCTGATTTGTTTTAGGAGTAAAATTACTTCCCATTACTCTTTCATAGGCTTCTCTTAGTTTTGGATCTAAATCATTAACGCTTTTAGGATTCATAGGCAGTT
>CAYYJP010000013.1:0-18359 GCA_964472285.1 uncultured Gammaproteobacteria bacterium
ATAATTCAGTGGCAAGATGATCCTACAAGATATGTTCAGGCTGCACTTTCTCCTGCAAAGCAGTTAACAGTTGAGATAGATGAGGAAGAAAAACTAGCTAAAGTAAAAGTTGCACCTGAAGAATTATCACTTGCTATTGGAAAAGATGGTCAAAATGTTAGACTCGCTTCTAAGTTAACTGGTTTTAGAATTGAAATTGAAGGAGACGAAAAGTTATCCACAATTCCAGCTGAAGTACAAAAAGAACCTGAAGAGAAAAAAGAAGAAGTAAAAGTAGAATCAGTCGTAGATGAGCCAGTAGTTGAAGTTAAGAAAGAGGTAAAAGCAGAAGAGCCAGAGACACCAGCTGCAGAAGTAGAGGAAGTTGCAAAAGAAGAAAAGAAAGAAGAAATAAGTAAAGAAACAAGCGATAGTGAGTCTAGTGACAAGGTTAAATAATATGAGAAATTATTTGTTAAAAATAAAATTCTTGTCGCAAAAGGAAATTAACTTATGGATAAATCAAGTGAAAATAGTAAAAATACAGATAAATTCTATCCGCCAGTAGTTGCGGTAGTTGGCCACGTTGACCACGGTAAAACCACTCTTTTAGATGTAATCAGAAAAACAAGTGTTGCTACAAGAGAGCATGGTGGAATTACTCAAAAAATAGGAGCTTCTCAAATTGAAGTAATGCATGAAGGTAAAAAGGAATATATTACTTTTATCGATACTCCTGGACATCAAGCCTTTTCAAAAATGAGAGGAAGAGGAGTTGCAGCAGCTGACATTGGGCTTTTGGTTGTTTCAAGTGTTGATGGAGTAATGCCTCAAACAATAGAAAGTATTAATTTACTTAAAGCATCCAAAGTTCCATTTATAGTTGTTTTTACAAAATCAGATGATCCTCAAAAATTAGTCGATAAAGCAATACAGCAGCTTTTAAAAGAAGAAGTATTACTTGAAAACTATGGAGGAGATGTTCCTTATATTGAAGTCAGTGCAAAAGAGGGTAAAAATATCAAAGAACTTTTGGATTTAATTCTTCTTGTATATGAAGTTAAAAGACACGCAAATTTTTATCCTTTCACAGATACAGGTGCTTTTATGGGAATTGTAATTGAATCAAAACTTGATCAAAAATCAGGTCCAAAAGCAACAATGGTTGTAAAAAATGGAAAACTTAAATTTAGAGATACAATATATGCAGGAAGCGCAAAAGGTAAAGTTAGAAGTTTAGTTACAGATGCAGGAGAGACGCTTTCCGAGGCAAGTGTTGGTCAAGCTGTTGAAGTTTTAGGTTTTGAACAAGTTCCTCCAGTTGGAGAAGTTGTTACAAATACACCAAAAGAGGTAACGCTTGAATACAAAGAAGAAAAATCAAATCTTCCAACTTCTCCTTTTGATGAAGAGGATCAAAAAATGCTTTCAGTTGTCCTTTGTGCAGATAGCCAAGGATCACTTGAGGCAATCACGAGTTCTTTACCTGAAAATGTACAAATAGTTATTAAAAAAACAGGTGATATTGAAGTATCAGATGTTTTATTTGCTAAATCAACAGGTTCAATTGTTTTAGGTTTTAATGTAAAAATTAAACCTGAAATTCAAACACTTGCTAAAACAGAAAAAGTTTTAGTAAAAACTTATACCATTATTTATGAAATGATTGATGAAATAAGTGATTTTGTTCAAGGAAAACTTGAAGCCTTACAGGAAGAAATACTAGGGATAGTAAAGATCTTAGCAAGTTTTCCTTATGAAAAAACAAAGGTTTGTGGAGTAAAAGTTACCGAAGGAAGAATAGCAAAAGGAGACAAGGTAAGACTTACCAGGGGAGAAGAAGTAATTGGTGAAAGTAGAGTGTCTTCTATTAGAAAAGGTAAAGAGCAAACTTCTAAAGCTGAAGAAGGGGAAGAAGCAGGTATAATCCTCTCCCCTTTCCTTGACTTTACTATAGGAGATATGTTAATATCCCATAGCTAAAGAGCCATATGGACAACCTAACATTTACAAAAATTAGAGAAGCAATAGAAAAATACGGTAATATTGCTATTGCAGTACCAGCAAATCCTTTAATGGATGAGATGGCTGCTGCTTTAGGATTATATCTTTCGCTTTCCACTTTAGGTAAAAATGTAACAGTAGCCTCACCTACAAATCCATTAGTTGAAGTTTCAAATTTGGTTGGGATTGATAGAGTTCAAGCAACTCTTGGAGCAGGTACAGGTGATTTGATTGTTTCTTTCCCATATAGAGAAGGAGAAATTGAAAAAGTTTCATATACAAGAGACGATAATTTCCTAAATATAGTAGTAAAAGCTGGAGAATTAGGACTTAATTTTGACGAACAAGATGTTAAGTATACAAGAGGTGGAGCATCTCCGGAATTATTATTTGTAATAGGATCAGAAAGAGTAACAGATTTAGGAAACCTCTATGATGTCAACAGTTTAAAAGATACGGTTGTAGTAAATATTGATAATAAATCACAAAATCAAGGATATGGAGACATTGTTATGGTTTCAACAAAGCTTTCATCTATTTCAGAAGCAGTTGCAAATCTTATTGTTTCTTTAAACTATAGATTAGATATTGATACCGCTCAAAACTTAATGGCCGGAATTGCATCAGCAACAAATAATTTCCAAAATCCAAATACAAGTTCACTTGCATTTGAAATGGCAGGAATTTTAATGAGATCTGGAGCAGTTAGACCAAGTAAAAATGTTTTAGATCAAAGACAGGCACCAAGACAAGATGAGTTTATAAAACAAACTGAAAGTAAAGTTAGAACAGAGGAAATTGAACGAAAGGAGAATTTAAGTCAGCCAGTTAAGGTAACCCCTCCGGATGATTGGTTAGAACCAAAGATCTATAAGGGTTCAACAAACTTCTAATTATTAGCCGTTGATAAAGAAATGTTAAGCTGATATAATAGGACTTAATAAACTTAATTTTTATGCCACTTAGTACTTCACAGAAAAAAGACATAATTAAAGAATTTCAAACAGTAAAAGGCGATACGGGAAGTCCTGAAGTTCAGGTTGCGCTTTTAACGCATAGAATTGAAAGATTAACTGAGCACTTAAAACTCCATGGACATGATAATCACTCAAGACGTGGACTTTTGTCCATGATTGCAAAAAGAAGAAGACTAATTAACTTTTTGGAAAAGGTGGACAAGCTAAGGTCCTCAGATATTGCAAAAAGAGTTGGACTTAAGAACTAATAATTAAAATGAAAAAAACCTCAGTAAGTACTGAAATAGCAGGTAAAACATTAACACTCGAAACAGGTGAACTAGCAAGACAAGCTACATCATCCGTCTTAGCACGTCTAGGAGACACAATGGTTCTTGTAACCGTTGTTGCAGGTCAAAAAAATACAGAACTCGATTATTTTCCTCTTAGCGTTGAATACGTCGAAAGACTTTATGCAGGTGGAAGAATAAAAGGATCAAGATGGGTAAAAAGAGAAGGAAGACCTACAGATGATGCAATCCTTACGGGAAGACTAATAGATAGATCAATTAGACCACTTTTTCCAAAAGCATTTAAAAAAGATGTTCAAGTAGTAGTAACAGTATTATCAGTTGATGGTGAGAATGAACCAGATGTTCTATCTATAATTGCAGTTTCTGCAGCACTTCATGCATCACCAATTCCATGGGGAGGACCAGTTTCAGCAGTAAGAGTAGGACACGTTAAGGAAAATGGAAATGGAAATGCAGAGCTTATTATTAACCCAGGTAGTGCAGAATCTGCTTTCTCAGAATTAGATCTAGTTGCAACACAAACAAAAGAAAAGACCCTCATGCTTGAGGCAGGAGCCTTACAGGTATCTGAAGAGGTAATGCTTGAGGCAGTTAAAAAAGCACACGTTGAAAATAAAAAGATCATTGATGTAATTGAAGACTTTGCTAAGAAAGTTGGAGTTAAAAAAGATGAAACACCAGTTGATAGTGCACTTAATGAAATGGTTATTGCCTTAGATAAAAAATATAAAGATGAAATTTTAGCTTTAATTCCTCTTAGAGCAAGTAAGGAAGCAAACGGTGGAGAAGCAGGAGTTTTAATTGATAAGATTTATGAAAGTGAAAAACTAGCTAATCCTGAAGCAAATGTAGACAAAAAATTAATTGCTCAGGCTTTGGAAAAAATCATGTTTAAAGGAATTAGAACAGATGTTTTGAAAAACAAAAAAAGAGCAGACGGAAGAAAAATTGATGAAATAAGACAAATTGATGCAAGAGTAGGACTTCTTCCAAGAACTCATGGAAGCGCAATTTTCCAAAGAGGAGATACGCAAGCTTTAACAGTTGTAACTTTGGGATCTCCCAAAATGGAGCAATTAATTGAATCAGCGGGAGGAGAAGAAATAAAAAGATATATTCACCATTATTCAATGCCTCCATATAGTGTTGGAGAAACAGGCAGAATGGGTACTCCATCAAGAAGAGAAATCGGTCATGGAGCTTTAGCTGAAAGAGCTATTGCAGCTGTTATTCCAAGTCAGGATATTTTCCCATATACGATAAGAGTTGTATCTGAAATTCTTTCATCTAACGGATCAACATCCATGGCTTCAACTTGTGGCTCAACGCTTGCATTAATGGATGCTGGAGTTCCAGTTTTAAAGCCAGTTGCAGGAATCGCAATCGGTCTTATGACAGGTGAAGATCCAGATAAAGAGTATGTTTTACTCACAGATATCTTAGGCCTTGAAGATTTTTCAGGAGACATGGATTTCAAAGTTGCAGGAACAGATTCAGGAATTACTGCAATCCAGCTTGATGTAAAAATCAAGGGATTAAACATAGATCAAATAAAAGAAACTTTTGATAAAGCAAAAGTAGCAAGAGAAGAAATTCTAAAGAAAATGCTTTCAGTAATGCCAACTTCAAGAGAAGAAGTTAGTGCTTTCGCACCAAAAATTGAAATTGTTAAAATCCCTGTTGAAAAAATAGGAGAAGTAATTGGACCCGGCGGAAAAGTAATTAAAAATATTATTGCAACAACAGGCGCAACAGTTGACGTTGAAGATGATGGATCAGTTGCAATCTCAGGAACAAGTGAAGAAGCAGTAAGTAAAGCAGTTGAGTGGGTAAAATCTTTAACAAGAGAAATAGCAGTTGGAGAAGCTTTTGAGGGAGAAGTAAAAAGAATACTACCATTTGGAGCATTTGTAGAATTTTTACCAGGAAAAGAAGGAATGGTTCATGTTTCCAAGATGTCTACGGAATATGTAAATAATCCAAACGATATCGTTCAGATAGGACAACAGGTAAAAGTAAGAGTTGTAGAAATTGATGATCAGGGAAGAATAAATCTCTCAATGCTTTTTGGAGCAGATGCTGAGGCTAAAGAAAAAGCCCCACAAGGACCAAGACCAGGGGGAGAATCTAGAGGATACGAACCAAGAGGATTTGCACCAAGAGCTTCAAGAGCACCAAGAGCTTTTGAAAGACATAATCCAGCAGAGCCTAGTGTTTCTTCAGAGCACCCATTATCAAGGCAATTTAAAAGAGAAAAAAGAGAAGATTGGCAACAGAAAAATAAATATGGCAAAAAACCACGCTATTAAAACTACTAGTAACTTGTAGCCAGTTTTTGTATTATAAAAATGTATGGATTCTGTCCAATCTATTGATCAGGAAATTTTAAAATTAGAAGAAAAAGTTAAAGCCGCGAACTTACCCTCTGATTTAGTTGAAAAAATAAGCACAATGTTATCGATTATAAAGATGAGCTTGAAAACTGGTAATGGTCAGATTTCAAATTTCGAAAATATACAAAATTATATTAATTTAGTTTGCCAACTTCCTTTTAATATGGAAACAAAAGATACTATGGATATTAATCTTGCAAAACAAGTTTTAGATAAAAATCATTACGGTTTAGAAAGTGTAAAAAATACTATTTTAGAATATCTTTCTTCTTTAGTTTTAAGTATGCAAAAAGCTTCATCTAGTGAAATTAAAGCGCCAATTATTTGTTTAGTTGGATTAGCAGGTACTGGAAAAACAACGCTTGCATATTCCATTGCAGAAGCTCTTGGTAGAAGGTACGAAAGAATTCCTTTTGGAGGAATGGGAGACTCGCTTTCCTTAAGGGGACAATCCCGAAGTTTTCCAGACGCAGAACCAGGGCTTATTATCAAAAAATTAGTTCATGCAGAAAGCAAAAATACAGTAATACTTCTTGATGAGCTCGATAGAGTATCTGACGGCGCAAGAGCAGACATAATGGGAGTATTAGTAGAGCTTTTGGATAGTGAGCAAAACAAAAATTTTAGTGATCATTATATAGATTATCCATTTGATTTATCCCATGTTTTATTTGTTGCAACGGCAAATAATACCACTAATATTTCAACGGCGGTATTAGACAGAATGGAGATTATTCAAATGCCATCATATAGTGACGAAGAAAAAACAGTTATTGGAAAAAATTATTTATTTCCTAAAATTATGTATCAATCGGGTTTAGAAAATGGTCAGATTTCTATAGATGAAGGTGTTTGGCCAATGATAATTAGACCACTTGGGTTTGATAGTGGAACAAGAAGTCTTGAAAGAACATTAGAAACACTTGCAAGAAGAGTAGCAAGAATGATAGTTGAGGGAAAGTTTGATAAAAGTGGTAAAATGGTAATTACAGTGGAAAATATAAAACAATTTATTAGTTAATTATGGATGAAAAAATTTCAATAATACCCCTTGGTGGAGCCTCAGACGTTACAAAAAATATGTATGTCTATGAATATAAAAACGAGATATTCATAGTTGATTGTGGTCTTGGTTTTGCCAATGAAACAATGCTTGGCGTAGATCTTTTAATTCCAGATATTTCATATTTAAAATCTTCAGGTAAAAAAATTGTCGGAATGGCTATATCCCATGGTCATGAAGATCATATGGGTGCGCTTCCATATATCTTGCCAGACCTACCCTCTTTTCCAATTTTTGCAACTCCCCTAACAGCAGAATTTGCTAACAGTAAGCTAAATGAATTTGGTCTTACTCAAAGAGTCCAGAAAGTTGAGTTTAACGGAGGAGAATTAAAGGTTGGTAGTTTTACGATTTCTTTTATAAGAATAACGCATAGTGTTCCTGATACTTCAAACATTTTTATTAAAACTCCAGCAGGTAATTTTTATCATGGAAGTGATTTTAAGTTTGACTTAACTCCATATGATGGTAAAAAAACAGAATTTAAGAAAATTTCTCAAGCAGGAGATCAGGGAATACTTTGTTTACTCTCTGACAGTTTAAGATCTGAAAAGTCTGGAAGAACGCCATCTGAGGCAAAGTTAACAATGGCATTTGAAAAAGCTATGGAAGAAACACAGGGAAAATTCTTAGTTACAACTTATTCTTCTAACATCTCAAGATTGAATCAGGTTATACACGCGGCAGCAAGGCTAAACAGGAAAATCTGCTTTATCGGAAGATCTGTTATTAAATGTAAAGAAATTGCTCAAAACATGGGATATATGAATATTCCAAAAGGAATGGAAGTAGAGGTTAAAGATTTACGTAACTTCAAAGATAAAGATTTAGTATTAGTCGTTGCAGGAAGTCAGGGACAAGAGAATTCAGCCTTAACAAGAATAGTAAGCGATGAGTTTAGGGAGATAAAGTTAAGACCACAAGATACAGTTGTTTTTTCCTCAGAAGCAATTCCAGGAAATGAAATATCAGTTAATTCGTTAATTGATGAAATTGCCAAAAAAGGAGCAAGAGCAATTTATTCTGAAGTAAGCGATGATTTTCATGTTTCAGGACACGGAGCATCAGAGGATTTAATGTTAATGATGAGTTTAGTCAGACCTCAAAACGTAATGCCAATAGGTGGAACATATAGACATATGGTTGCCTATAAGGCTCTTGCTAAAAAACAAGGTTTTGAAGATAAGAATATTTTTGTTGGAGGAAACGGACAGGAAGTTGTTTTTAGTAAGTCAGGATCTTACTTTGGAAGAAAGTTAAATCTTAAAAATGTATTTGTAGACCAAATATCAGGAGAAGAGGTTGAAAGTTTTGTTTTAATGGATAGACAAAAAATAGCAAAAGAAGGAGTCGTAGTTGTAATTTGCGAAGTAGAACAAGAAACAGGTCAAATAGTTGATAACCCGAACATTATTGCTAGAGGATTTCCTTCTCAAGATGCTCAAGATCTCTCAACTAATCTATCAAGAGAGTTAAAAACTGCACTTTCACATAAAAAACAGCCAGTAACTAACTGGATATATGTAAGACGCTTAATTGGAGAAGTATCTGAAAAACATATCTTTAAAGTATTTAAAAAACGCCCCATGGTGTTGCCAATTGTTATAGAAGTTTAGATTAACTTGTAGTTAAGCTTCAAACTTCCTATAATAAGATGTATGGCAAAAAGAAGACATTATCAAAAACAAAAGTTTAAAGTTAAGCTTAAGAAAAATACTGTTTATTCAATTTTTGCTTTTGGTGTAATACTTTCAGGAATACTTCTTGGTTCCTCTTTTGCAAAAACAGGTCCAGTTCTAACAACGGTGAATGATTATATAAAATCCTATTTTGGATTTTTATCATTTTTACTTCCACTCTTTTTGGTTATTTTAGGTTTTTTCTTTTTAAGACTTAAAATGTTCTTATCAAAAGCAAATGTCTCAGTTGGTTTTTTTATTCTACTTTTATCCTTGCTTGGTTTAACAAGGGAGGGAATGGTTGGTGGCTACTTAAATCAGCTTATTGCAGAAGTATTATCTGGTTTTGGAGCTTTTGCAGTTTATCTTGCAGGAGTATTTGTTGGAGTAATAGTTTTATTTGATACTTCAATTGATGAAGTTGCCCAAGTAGCATCAGCTATCTTAGGATTTTTACCAAAACTTTTCCCATCTCGTATTCTTTCATTTTTCCAGAAAAAACAAATACCAGCTTTGGGAAATAGAGAAATGGTAATAAAAGGAATGGGAGATAAGGATTTAGGAAATAAAGATATGAAAATTAACTCTAACGTTGTTAAAAAAGACGATCCCCTTATTTCAGATAAACTTGTTATGAATACACTTGGTAAGCCTGGAGTCTGGAAGCTTCCACCAATGGATATTTTATCAAGTGATACCTCCCAAAAAGCTGATAGAGGAGATGTTAAAAAAATTGCTGCAAAAATTGAAGATACACTTCAAAGCTTTGGTATTGGAGCAAAGGTTGTTGAGGTTAATCTTGGCCCTGCTGTTACTCAGTATGCTCTTCAAATTCCTCTTGGAACAAAAGTGTCTAAGATTACAAATCTTTCAAATGACCTTGCATTAAGTACCGAAGCTCCAACAGGACAGATTAGAATTGAAGCCCCAATTCCAGGAAGAAATTTAATAGGTGTTGAAATACCTAATAAGTCATTAGAGGTTGTTTCATTAAGAACAATGTTAACGTCTGAACATATGAGAAAAAGTAAGTCAAAACTTGCAGTTTCCCTTGGTCTTGATGTTTCTGGAAATCCATTGACTGCAGATATAGGTAAAATGCCTCACGTTTTAATTGCAGGAACAACTGGAAGTGGAAAATCAGTAATGGTAAATAGTTTTATTGCATCATTACTTTTTAGAGCAACGCCTGATGAAATAAGACTTATTATGATTGATCCAAAAAGAGTAGAGTTAACAGGCTACAATGGAATTCCTCATTTAATGACTCCTGTAATTGTTGAAGTAGATAAGATTTTAGCTTCTTTAAAGTGGGCAATGGGTGAGATGGATAGAAGATATAAAACCTTTGCGGAGCACGGAGTAAGAAACATTGATTCATATAACGAGCTAGCTGGTTTTCAAAGACTTCCTTACATTGTTATTTTTGTTGATGAGCTCGCAGACTTAATGGCTTATGCTCCTGTTGAAGTTGAAGACGCCATTGCGCGCTTAGCCCAAATGGCAAGAGCAACAGGAATACATTTGGTTGTTGCCACTCAAAGGCCATCTGTTGATGTTATTACCGGTCTTATTAAAGCAAATATTCCATGTCGTATTGCCTTTAACGTTTCTTCAATGATCGATTCACGTGTTATTATCGATTCTCCTGGTGCAGAAAAACTCTTAGGTCGTGGAGACATGTTATTTATTCCTCCAGATCAGGCAAAGCCTACTCGTATTCAAGGAGCTTTTGTTTCTGAAAAAGAAGTAAGAGGTCTTGTAGAATTTCTAAAGAATGAAAATCCACCAGTTCAATATACAGAAGAAGTATTAGCAGAACCACTTGTTGCAGCTAAAAAAGGTCTTGCTTCAATGGGTGGAGATGGAAAAGACGCTTTATTTGATGAATCAATAAGAATAATTTGTCAACACGATAAAGCATCAGCCTCACTGTTGCAAAGAAGATTATCAATTGGTTATTCAAGGGCAGCAAGAATATTGGATCAGCTTGAAGCAATAGGCGTTGTAGGAAGAGCAGAGGGAAGTAAACCAAGAGACGTACTGATTACAAACGCTGAAGAATTCATCGCTAATATAAATCAGACGTAATATTCTTCTATGGTTAAAGCAAGTGAAAGACTTAGGGAAGTAAGGCTTGAAAAAGGCCTTAGCCTTGAGGAAATATCTCAAAATACAAAAATAAAGGCGGTTTACCTTGAATACATAGAAAAAGGGGAATATAATAAACTCCCCTCAGTCTCTTATGCGCATGGTTTTGTTAGAAATTATGCCAAATTTTTAGGCTTAAATGAAAAAGAAATATTAGCTCTTTTTAGAAGAGAATTTGATTCAGACACTGCTTATAGAGTTTTACCTAAGGGTTTTGATGCAAAAGAAGAATTTCCTTTAAAAGGATTTAAGATAAGACAAACTTTTTTTGTTGGCTTATTTATTTTTCTTTTGTTTATAGGTTATATACTTTTTCAATATAGGTACGCATTTATAAGTCCTCCTTTAGATATAAATTCTCCTCAGGAAGCACAAGTAGTAAGATCTTCAAAAATCAAAGTTTTAGGGAAAACAGATCCTGATTCAACCATATATATAAATAAAAATGTAGTAACAGTAGAAAAGAATGGTAATTTTGAAAAAACACTTAGTGTTTTTCCTGGTAAATTTACAATTGAAATAAAAGCAATAAATAAATTTGGAAAAACATCAGAGGTTAAAAGGACAGTTGATATACAACCTGCCTATTGACCTTTTTGTTAATTTGAGATAGTTTATTGATATGACAGATCCTGCCCAATTAGCACTATTTTTAGTAATACTGATCCTAACAGTACTTCTTGTTATATTAGGAGCTCAGGTCTTTTTCATCCTTAGAGAGCTTCGAAAAACAATTGATAAAGTAAATAAAGTACTTGATGATACATCTGTTATTACAGAAAGCGTAAGTAAGCCCATTTCTTCTTTTTCTACCCTTGCAATGGGTTTAAAGACAGGCGCTACAATTGCAAAGATATTCCAAGGGACTAGTAAACACCACAATAAAAAAGATGAATAATAACGGAAACAGTAGGTTTTTAGACGGCTTCATGCTAGGCATTATAGTGGGTGCTTTAGGCGTTTTTCTTTTTGGTACAAAATCAGGCAAAAATTTAATGAAAATTCTTTCTGAAGAAGGACTTGAGGGGATATCAAATCTTATGGAAGAATATGGTTTAACTGATCTAGGACAGGAATTTGAGCCAGAGCCCCTAAAGCATACGGAAAGTAATAATCATCAACCACACGAAAAGGCAGAGGTGTCTCATGAGGCCAGAGAAGACGTACAAGAGGTAATGGAAAAAACTCCTAAAAAAAGATTCTTCAAAAGGTTAAGAAATTTATAAGACTGCTTAAAATTTAGAGGCCGTATTTTTCAATATTTGCGTTATGTCCTTCAAGTGAAGTGGCATATCTATTTTTTCCATTTTGATCAGTAATGTAATAAAGGTAATCAGTTTCAGCAGGATTTAAAGCTGCTTTGATTGCAGAAAGTCCTGGATTTGAAATAGGTCTTGGTGGAAGACCGGGATTAGTATAAGTATTATATGGTGAATTTATTTTTTTATCTTCATCAGTAAGTCCCTTCTTCCACCATCTTTTTTCATCTTCCTGATAGCCAAGCATATATTGCAAGGTTGCATCAATATCTAGTTTCATTCCAATACTAAGCCTATTGTAAATTACTGAGGCAACTAATGGTCTATCTTCTTCAAGTCTTGCTTCTCTTTCAACTAAAGATGCAAGAATCAAAGTTTGTGTATCAGATAAATTATTGGTTTTTAAACTCTTAACACTATCATATTTTGTCTGAAAATTATTTTTAAAAATAGAAATTATATCATCAATGTTTGCATCTCTTGGTATAAGATACGTATCAGGAAACAGATATCCTTCATTTTGATTTAAAACTTGTCTCCAAGTTTGATCATAGTTAGGTATTTTTCCTTCTAATATGTCTGCAATTTCTTCTGCTCTATAGCCTTCAGGAATAGTTACCCAAATATCCAAAGTCCCATGGGTTAAACTTTCAGCTATTTCGTATGCATTCATAGAAGAATTAAGTCTGAAATCTCCAGCTTGAATTTTTTTGTCAAGCCCGGTTTGCTTAGTAATTAAGAAAAAAACAACAGGATCTCGTATTAAGCCTTCTTTTCTTAGGCTATTTGCAATTTCTCTTACTCCTTGACCATTTTCAACGACAAAGATTTTCGGGGTTTTATTTTGGGAGTCGACAGGAAATACACCGTTTTGCCACCAGAAGATTGAAATTATAACAAATATTAAAATTAAAACGACAACTGCTATAATTCTTTTCATTCGTAAACTTCAATTGGAAAGTTCTTTAGAGAGTCTTTTCCTTCCTTAAGATTATACACTTTTTCGCTAAAAAGTGTATATAAAACGTCTCCTGTTTCTACACTCTCGCCAATTTTTTTATTTAGATATATTCCTGATTTCTTCATTTCTGGAGCACCTAATATTTTCGCGATATGAGTTATATTTTTAATATTTAATTCGTTAATAACACCAGGCTTCGTAGATTTTTCTTCATATGTATGTTTTGCCAATGTTAATTTAGAGCTTGTTATACTTGGATTTCCACCTTGGGCCTTTATTATTTGTTTAAATTTTTCTAAAGCTATTTTCTTTTGAAGAATTGTTAATGCAAGGTTATAGCAGTTTCCAAAATCTTTTAACATTTTTTCCCTGTTTGGGCTATCTTCAAAACAAAGCTCTAATAAAGCTGTAGCAATCGTAAGGCTTCTTACTTCAAGATCTATTGGTCTGTCTTTTGTTTGTTCTAATACTTTAAGACTATCTCTAATTTCTAATACAGGTCCGATGCCTCTTCCTGCTGGTTCATCTGTTTTATAAATTAGTACTTTTATTTTTATTTTGAATTTTTTGGCAAGCATCTCAAATTTAGATCTTAAAATTTTTGCATCCTCAAGAGCATGGACTTTAACGTGTTTTCCATAAGGAAGATCAATAACAATATGATTTGATCCAAAAGCAATTTTTTTCGCCATTATAGAAACTACTACTTTGTCAAATGATTCAAAAAGAAGTGGTTTTTCAACTTGGATAATAATGTCATCAGCTGGTGCAAGATGAAAACTTCCTCCCCAGACTATGCAAGCATTTGTTTTCTTAATAACTTCAAGAATTTTTTGTTTTGTTAAAGTAACAGGTGCAAGTACTTCCATATCATCGGCTGTTCCATCTGGACTTGTAATTGCCCTTGAAGAGCTTTTAGGTATCGTAAAACCCGCAGCAGCAATAATAGAAACAACGATTGGTGTAGTTCTAGTTGCTGGAACTCCACCTATTGAATGTTTGTCTGCAACAATCCCTTCAAAAGATAATTTTTCTCCAGTTTCTACCATTGCTTTTGTTAAGTAATAAAGTTCTTGATCAGTAAATCCTTTTGAATAACCTGAAGCAGCAAAATAAGTAGTTAAAACATCTCCAAACCTTTTTTTAGAAATTTCATCCATGATTGCATATATTTCCTCATAAGTTAAAGTTTTTCCTAGAAGTTTTTTTCTTACAGCATTTATTGCCAAATGTTTTTCGTCCATATATTTAGGGTTTTATTTGCTTAAAAGCAATAGTAAATGTTTGTTTTAAAAGTCTTAAAAGAAACGAAAACCAGTTATTGATAAGTCTATAAATATTTGGCCAAATATTTTTTAGAAAGATATAAATTCTATTTGTATACATTTTAGTTTTTAACAAGTCTTGCTTTAATCGCTAGTCTTTTCCAAATCGTTCCAGGAGGGGTACAGGTTATTAAAGTAATATAACTGTCATCAAAGCTTTGTTCCAAAACAGATGTATTATCAGGATCTACAACGATTATATTTTCAATTCTATATTTATAAGTAACATTTCCAACAGTTACTATAATTTCATCTCCGACTGTTAATTTATAAAGATGAGTAAATATTGTTTTATAATTTCCCTTTTCATACAGTTGAGGTAGAGTTGAGTGTCCAAAGACAACTGCATTTCCATTATCGGGTGGAACAGCAGTTCCGCCATAATTGACTAGATGTTTTAAAAGATCAGTATCCACTGCGGAAACTTCTGCATCTTGAATGCCAATTTTAGGAATGGATATTTTATAAATTGAAGTTTTTAAATTAGCTGATTTATTATATTTATAGCTTGGAAACCAATTTTGGGCGTTAGTATAGTCAACCCCTGAAAGAGTTTGGGATGCACCTTGAAGTAAGGTAGCAATTGAGTTTTGAGAAACAATAGTGTTTTTTGGAATTGGTGAATTAATTTCTGAGTTAGCAAATACAGGAGCAAAATATAATTGCCAGGATAAAAGTGGAAAAAAGACATATCCTGCAATTAAGACGCCCATAAAAATTATTAAAAGACTAATAAGTCTTAAAAACTTTCTTTTTTCAATTGTTTTTCCCTTTTTATAAACTTTAACCATTTAATTAGAAGAAATATCTACTGTTATGTTTTTAGGATTTTTAGGAAGTGAAGACGATAAGAATGGAAGGTTTGGTGAAATTTTAATTTCAACATTTTTTACATTTGTCATATTTGAAAGTATATTTTTAGTTTTAGCTATGTCTTGTCCTGCAATTTGTTTTATTAAGTCCTCGGTATTTATTTTTGGAAAAAGTTTTGCATTAATTATTAAATCTGCACTAATATCATCGTTTTTTCCAACCTTTATATTTTTCGCATTAACATCGAGTCTACTTTTTTCAATTGAAAAACTAGAACCATCAAAAAGTTTTTCTGAAAGCTTAATGACATCTGAGTTGTCATAAGAGAGAAAATTAAAAGAAACAGTTGCACTCAAAGATACCTTATCCGCTTGGTCATCTTCTTTTTTATCAAATTTCTCACCACTTAAATCTATATCAATAAATTGTGGTAGTATAGTTTTTCCTGAGCTTACCTTACCAGAAATGTCATTTTTTGCTTTATCAGTTAATGATTTTGGAAGTTCGGATCTAAGCTTTGCTAAGTCTTTTTCTGAAACCACTGTTACACTCTTTTTTGTTCCACCTGAAAAAGCGTTATCATTTTTAGCGGCAACTGTTTTACTTGTTCCTACACTAAATTTAGAACCTGATGGAAGATTTGCATCTGTTCCTATTTCTGCAGCTGTAATTTTTACATTAGCTGTTCCTGGTTTTGTTCCTGAAAAAATATCTCCTGATGCAGATCCAACTTTTACACCCTCATCTAATGTAAATTTAACCCCACTAGAAGATGTAATAGTTGTTCCTTTATCTATACTGACGCTGTCTGTATCATTATTAAAAATAGTAACAGATCCTTTTGCATTTGTTCCTATGTCCTTTTTACCTGTTGTACTAATAGTTGTTGATCCTTGTTCTTCAACAGGGATAATTTGAGCAGCTAAAATATTATTATCAATATTTGTAGAATCTTTAGGAGAAAAAGTAACACTTTGAGTTTTTTCTTCTTGCTTTGGATCTACTGTGAGTGTTATTTTTGCACTAGTTTGAAAAATAAATGTAAAAAAGATTACTAAAAATAAAATTATTGCACCAACTGCAATTCCTATAAATTTAATATCTTTTATACTTTTTACTTTAACTAAGGATAATAATATAAATAAATATTTTTTAAGTAATGGAAGTAGATCTATAGAAACATTTTTTGCTTGACTTGCTGTTTCAACTGCAACTTCTGGCATTCCTTTTGCCTCTTCTTCTAATTTTACTTCTTCTGGAATTTCTTCTGATCTAAACTCAAGTTCAGCTTTAGGTAAATCTTCTATAACTTCTTCAATTTTTTTTACTGGAGTAGGAGGTTTTGTTTTTGCTACATCACTACTGCTAAATCCAAAAAATTCAAGCGATGAATCTTTTCCTACATAATCTAATTTATTTTCGGTTGCCTCTTGTGATTCAAAGGGTTTTGGAGTTACATCTTGACCCATGTCCTCATCTGTTTTTATAATGTTTTCCTTTTGGAAATCATTCTCTTTTATAAAGTCTCTTTCAAGGTTTTGCTTATGGTCAAAAATTAGTTCTGTTCCCATTTGTGTTGCTGCACCCAAAAGTACAGCTTTTACATCGCTATCTTGTGGGAGAGAAAGAATTTGGGGGATATGGATAAAAGGAAGACTTTTGCTCCATTTATGATTCATAAATTCCTGGGTAAGTTCTTCCTCCTCGCTATCCATAATAATTATTCTTGCTGGCATTACTTCTGGAATTTGGAAATGTTTTAAAACAGTATCAACTGTATAAGATGCTGATTCATGGATTTCTGAAGATCTTACTTCCATTATTTTTCCAGCCCTAATAAGGGAAACCGTTAGATATTTATTTCCAACATCAACAAAAATTGCGGTAACTGGGGCTCCTTCATCTTTTTGAATTAAATTAACAACGCTTTCTGTAAAAACTAAAAAGCCTATTGGATCTAAGGATAACTCATCTCCTGCCTTTTTAAGTTTTTCTAAATACTCTTTTTTAATCTTATTATCTTCAACCCAAGCTTCTTTTAGTCCAAAGATAGTTTTGTGAGTTTCAATGTTTTGAGGAAGTATCTCTTCTGCACTAGTGATTGCTTTATCTAAAACATTTAAAAATTCTTCGCTAGATGCATCTTCAACAGTATTGGTAAATTCTTCTTCAGCATCATTGAGATATTTTATAGAGGTTCCTTGTTTTTCAAAAACAACAGCTTTAACTTTTTCGTTTCTTAATATTAAAGATAGAAAATATTCCTTATTTTCTTTTTTTTCAAGAAAGGGCAGTTTGGTAATATTCATATCATTCTACTTTTGCATATATTCTTTTATATCCTTTACCTAAATTCTCCTGCTTTATTATTCTAAAACTTTTAATCGCTCCCGTAAAGTCAACATGTGGTCCTCCGCAAAATTCTTTGGAATAATCACCTATAAAGTATATCTTTACGTTCTCAGAGTATTTTTCATCAAATAGTCCAATTGCTCCTAAAGCTTTAGCTTTATCTAAAGGCATTATTTGAAAATGAACAGGTAAATTCTTCTGTATTTTTTCTCTAACTATTTCTTCAACCTTTTTAATTTCTCCTTCAGAAAGCATTCTATCGTGGTTAAAATCAAATCTAACTCTCTCTGAGGTTATATTGCTTCCAGATTGATGAAGTTTATCTCCAAAGATATCTCTTAGTGCTTGGTGAAGTAAGTGAGTTGCAGTATGTCCTTTTATTGTGAGTTCTGAAGTATCAGCAAGTCCTCCTTTAAACATGCCAGAGGAGGCTGTTTTAGAAAGATTTTTATGCTCTTCCATTAAATCGGCAAATTGTTGATCGTTGAATAAATAACCCATGCTTTTTATCTGAGTTGGGGAGAGTCCATATGAGGTATAAAGATTAAAAGCATCCTTACTACTTATTTGTACATTTTCTCCCATAATTTCATCTCCAGTTTTATTGTATTTTCTGCTTAACATTTTCTTTGCTTCAAATACCACCTTTTTATACTTTTGGGACTCTTCTAATATAGAATTTTTAATAAATTCAAAATTTTCTTTAAGACTTTTGTCTGTTTTTGAACACTCACTAACAATTGTCTCAACTATTTTTTCAAGCGCGTTTCCGTCAATTTCTCCTAAGTTGTCAACGGCACGTCTTATTAGTCTTCTTAAAATATATCCTCTTTCTTTATTTGCTGGTAATACTTTTGCATCCAATAAATAGATAGCTGCGCGAAGATGGTCTGCAATAATTCTAAACTCTCTTAAGTTTTCTTTGTATGGTTTACCAGTTACTGTCTCAATTGCCTCAATGATTGGAGCAAAAAGGGAAGTTTGGAAAATATCGCTTTGGTTTTCAACTGCTGCAAGAAGTCTTTCTAATCCTCCCCCAAAATCTACATTTTTATTAGGTAATTCTTTAAATCCATCTTCTGTTTTTATATATTGCATAAAGACAGAGTT
>CAYYJP010000014.1:0-11171 GCA_964472285.1 uncultured Gammaproteobacteria bacterium
CCAATCTATTCATAAAGAAGTTAGTGGTTCTTTCTCTTAAGCTTAAATTCCTGCTTTCTTGCGAATTAGGTTGTCCTTCGCCTTGCACTGGTTGTTGGTGTGGAATTTCTTGTCCTTCTGGCATATAGCAAATATTATATCACATTTTTTTTGCTAGGTTCTTCTTGACGTTCTTCTTAATAGTTGATATAGTAAATCGTGCCCACTAGAAAATCTACAAAATACATATTTGTCTCAGGTGGTGTAATTTCCGGAATAGGAAAAGGTACCACCGCTGCTTCTATCGCACTACTTCTTCGCTCAGCAGGATACCGAGTTTTTCCAATTAAATTTGAAAATTATCTCAATATTGATGCAGGAACTATTAACCCAATTGAACATGGAGATCCTTTCCTTTGTGAAGATGGAACAGAAGGAGATATGGACATTGGAACTTATGAAAAGTACTTAAATGAGGATATGGGTAAAGATAATTTTGTAACGATGGGAAGAATCTATCAAACAGTAATTGATAGAGAAAGAAGATTTGAATATAACGGTGAAGACGTAGAAGCAATTCCATATATTACGGATGAAATAACAGACAGGATTGAAAACGTTGCAAAGAAAAATAATGCTGACATTGTCATCATTGAACTTGGAGGAACAGCAGGGGAGTATCAAAACGTTTTTTATTATGAAGCATCCCGTATGATGACTTTGAAAAAACCTCAAGATATTATTCATATTCATGTAAGCTATGTTCCAACTCCAAGTCATTTAGGAGAGCCAAAAACAAAGCCTACTCAATTAAGCGTTAGAACATTAAACTCAATGGGTATTCAACCAGATTTTGTAATAACAAGGTCAGATAAGTTATTAGACACAAGAAGAAAAGATAGGCTTGCTCTTTTTTGTAATATGCACAGAGACGATATTATCTCAAGCCCAGATGTCCCTTCAGTTTATGAAATTCCATTTATTCTTCACAATCAAGAATTAGATACAAAAATATTAAAAAAATTAGGACTTAAGATAAAAAAACCAAACTTAACAGATTGGAAACATTTTGTAGAAAGTACAAAGACATTTAAGAAAAAGGCAAGAATAGCAATTATTGGTAAATATTTTGGAACAGGTGAGTATCAACTTCGTGATTCTTATGCAGCATTATTTGATGCTATTGATCATGCAAGTTGGAAAAAGAGTGTAAAAACGCAAACAGTCTGGGTTGATGCAGAAAAAATAGAGCAGTCAGGTATTAAAAAAGTATTTGATGAAATTGGAGAAATTGATGGCATAATTGTGCCTATTGGTTGGGGAGAACGGGGAGCAGAAGGAATGATATCAGCAGCAAGTTTTGCAAGAATTAATAAAATCCCCTACCTTGGACTTTGTTATGGAATGCAGCTTGCTTGCATATCTTTTGCTAGAGATATTCTAGGATTTAAAGATGCAAATACTGAAGAAAACAAAAAGACAAAACATCCAGTTATTCATTTTATTAAAAAACAAAAAGAACTTATTCAAAATAAGCAATATGGTGGAACAATGAGACTTGGTGGATGGGATGCAAAAGTAAAAAAAGGAACACTTGCCTATCAAATTTATGATAAATACAAAGGATTTAAAGATAAGTCAAAAGATCTAACTAGCGAAAGACATAGACATAGATATGAATTTAATAATAAGTTTGCAAAAGAGTTTGAGAAAAAAGGACTAATAATTTCTGCAAGAAACATTAAAGAAAACTTGGTTGAGATCGTAGAGCTATCAAAAGAAATGCATCCATTTTATATGGGAACACAAGGACATCCAGAGTATAAAAGCAGGCCATTATCGCCTCATCCAATATTTTTAGAGTTTATTGATGCTTGTGGTAAATAAATATTGAGAAGTTGAGCTTTTTAAGCTATAATACTACATATGATTTCACAAATTGATTTTGTTGTTGGAGATATTATAAAAGTTTTTCAAAAAGTTACTGAAGGTGAAAAAACCAGAATTCAGATTTTTGAAGGCGTTTTAATGGGAATAAAAGGAAGAGGAGAGAATAAAACTTTTACAGTAAGAAAATTGGTCGGAGACATAGCTGTTGAAAGAATATTTCCAGTTATTTCCCCAAACATTGAAAAAGTAGAAGTTAAAGCTCATTCAAAGAAAAAAATCAGAAGAGCAAAACTCTATTATCTTCGAGGCACTAAATAGTTAATCCCCTAACTTGACACATTTATCTATTAGAGTAATATAGAATTATAGTCGTTTGTATATTTTTCGACTTATTTTATGATTAAACGAGGCCTTGCTACTTTTACTCTTGATACTGGAACCTGTCCTCCTTGGTTATTTCAAAGAATGGTAAGTCTTGGCAGATCAATGACTGAGGTTTTGATTGATGAATATGGTCCTGATGAATACATTAAAAGAATTTCAGATCCAATGTGGTTTCAGTCTTTAGGTACAGTTTTAGCTTTTGATTGGAATGCTTCAGGTTTAACTACAATTCTTACAGCAGCTCTAAAAGAAGCAATAAGAGGACAGGAAAAAGATTTAGGCGTATTTATTGCAGGTGGAAAAGGAGCAACTAGTCGAAAAACACCAGACCAAATACTTGAGTGGGGTTCAAGATTAAATTTTGGAAGGGATAAGACTAAAAGTCTTGTCTATTCTTCAAAAATGTCTGCAAAAGTTGATAGTTCTTTAGTTCAAGATGGATATACTCTTTATCATCACGCATTCTTCTTTAGTAAGAATGGAGCATGGACTGTTGTGCAGCAGGGAATGAATACGGAAAACAGTACTGCAAGAAGATATCATTGGTACAGTGACAGTTTCGATAGCTTTGTTAACGAGCCTCATAGTGGAATTGCTTCTCAGTTATTTAAGAAAAAAGCCCTAAATCTAACTTCAAAAGCTAGTTTTAAAAACAGAAAAATATCTTTAGAGCTTGCAAACTCAGGATATTTAACTTTAATGAAAGATATACAGATTTTAAGAAGACATAGTAGTGAGCTTTCAAAAACCATTGCTTTAAAAAGTGGGGATGAACAGCTAACAATTGCAAGTATTGCTGGTGTTGAATTTAAGCATCATAAAGTTGAGCAAGAAGATTTTTCAAAAAGTAAATATCTTGAAAAGATACTAGCTAGAATAACTGAACTAAAGCCAGAAAATTATGAACAGTTGGTTTCAATTAAGGGAGTTGGGGGTAAGACCATGAGAGCGCTCTCTTTAGTATCTGAAATTATTTATGGAGCAGACCCTTCATATGAGGATCCAGCAAGATATAGCTTTGCTCATGGAGGAAAAGACGCTACCCCATATCCAGTTGATAGAGAAACATTTGATAAAACAATTCAAATACTACAAACTGCAGTTAAAAAAGCAAAGATAAGTCCAATAGAAAAAGATAAAGCCTTAAAAAGAATTTCTAAATAGAATATTTATTAAGATTAACTTCGTAGGCTTCTTATCTGATCTCTAAGTATTGTAGCTGTTTCAAAATCTAATTCCTTTGCTGCTTGTTGCATTTCTTTTCTTAATTTTTTAATTAATTTTTCTTTTTCATCAGGAAGTAAGATATCTTTTTTCTGAAGAGTTTGAAGATAATTTATTTCTTCCTGTTTTTGTTCATGTTCAACAAGTTTTGCTCTAATAGATTTTTCAATAGATTTAGGAGTAATTTTGTGCTTCTTATTGTATGCAATCTGAACTGTTCTTCTTCTTTCAACTTCATCAATTGCAGCCTGCATTGATTTGGTAACACTATCTGCATACATTATTATCTCACTATCAACATTTCTTGCAGCTCTTCCCATTGTTTGAATAAGTGCGGTTCTGCTTCTTAAGAATCCTTCTTTATCTGCATCTAATATTGCAACTAAAGCTACCTCTGGAAGGTCTAGTCCTTCTCTTAAAAGGTTAATACCTATTAAGACGTCATATTCTCCTTCTCTTAACTTGTCTAGTATATCTTGTCGTTTTAATGTTTCAACATCTGAGTGAAGATAAGAAACTTTTATATCTCTTTCTTGTAAGTATGAAGAAAGTTCTTCTGACATTCTTTTAGTTAAGGTGGTAACTAAAACTCTTTGTTTTTTAGCTACTTTTTTCTCAATTTCTAAAATTAAGTCTTCAATTTGCCCTTTAGTTTGTCTTACGCTTACTTTTGGATCAACAAGGCCAGTTGGCCTGATAAGCTGCTCTACAATACCATCATTTTCTATAGCTAAAGAAAGTTCATATTCATCAGGAGTTGCACTTACATAGACTGATTTATCAACTCTCGTCATAAATTCTTCAAACTTTAAAGGCCTATTATCCAAAGCTGAAGGGAGTCTAAATCCGTAATCAATTAGTGTTTGTTTTCTACTTTTATCCCCGTTATACATTCCTCTTACTTGAGGAACTGTAATGTGTGATTCGTCAATTATTGTTAAGTAGTCTTTTGAACATTCTGCCATGTAGTTTAAGAGAGTAAATGGAGGTTCTCCAGGTTTTCTGCCATCAAAATATCTAGAATAGTTTTCTATCCCATTTACATATCCTAGTTCACTGATCATATCCAAGTCGTAGCTTACTTTTTGTTGTAATCTCTGAGCTTCTAAAAGTTTTCCTTCTAGCTTTAATTCTTTTACCCTTTTTTCCATATCAGATCTTATTTGAGGAAAGACATCTTTATATGTTAATGGGTCAGTCATATAGTGTTTTGCTGGGTAAATAACTGCCACATTGAGGTCAGACATTGTGTCTCCGGTTAAGGGATCAAATTCCTGTATCTTAGTTAATATTCCGCTATTAACAATTAATCTTATCCCGTTATCTTGGTACGCTGGGAAAAGATCAATATCTTCACCTCTAACTCTAAAGCTTCCTCTTTTGAAGCCATAATCGTTTCTTTCATATTGAAGATCAGAAAGCCTAAGTAAAACATCTCTTTGCTCAACTTTTACTCCTGGTTTTAACTCCATAACAAACTTTCCATACTCTAAAGGTGAGCCAAGATTATAAATACAAGAAACTGATGCTATAACAATTACGTCTTTTCTGGTTAAAAGATTAGTAGTAGCTGAAAGCCTAAGCATGTCAATTTCTTCATTTATCTCTACTTCTTTTTCTATATATGTATCAGAAGAGGGAATATATGCTTCTGGTTGATAGAAGTCATAATATGAGACAAAATAACAAACAGCATTATTAGGAAAAAAATCTCTAAATTCTTGATAAAGCTGTCCGGCTAAAGTCTTATTATGTGAGATAACAAGAGTAGGCTTTTGAATTTTCTGGATTACATTTGCCATGGTAAAAGTTTTTCCACTACCAGTTACACCAAGAAGTACTTGATGTTTTGCATTATTAGAAAGACCTTTTGTTAATTTTTCAATTGCTTGTGGTTGGTCTCCTGTTGGTTTAAAATTTGAAACTAGATTAAACTTCATTTGTCAATTTTAACATAAAAAGATACAGTAAGACTACTTGACAAAGTTTGAGTTTTTTTCGTATAAAATATACAGAGACTAAAAAAGGAGAAAAAATATGGCTGGAGTATTATATAGAAAAGAAAGAGAAGTTTTAGAGTTTTTAGCCCAATTTCAGAGGCAATACGGTTATTCACCAACGCTACACGAAATTGCCCAAGGAACAGGACATAAAAGCAATTCTACCGTGCATACAATAATTCGTTCACTCGTTGATAAAGGATATGTTCAAAAATCTGATGGCAATACAAGGCTATTAAAAATAGTCGATGAAAAAGTACAGTTTTCCCTTTTAGGAAGTAAGCCAGCAATTGAACTACCACTTCTTGGTTATATTGCTGCAGGACAACCCCTAGAGCCATACAGTGACCCTAATGCATCATTCTATGTGTCCGCGTCACTTCTTAGCGGAAAAAGTACAGCTTATGTTTTACAGGTTAAAGGAAGCTCAATGATAGAAGATGGAATTTTGGATGGAGATTATGTAGTAATTGAAAAAGTAAGCGAAGCAGTTAATGGAGAAATAGTAGTTGCTATGGTAGATGATAATCTTGCAACCTTAAAGAAGTTCTATAAAGAAAATGGTAGGGTAGTACTAAAACCAGCAAATTCTGAAATGTCTCCTATTTATCCAAATAAACTTGCAATTCAAGGAAGAGTTGTGGGTCTTGTTAGAAAGTTTTAATGAAAAGTTTTGTAGAAGTTGAAGGTCAATGGAAGGGTAAACAATTAGATTTAGGCCTAATAAAGCCTTCCTTTAATCCAGAAAATTTTTATGTTTCAAATCTTAGCCAAGCATTAGCATCACAGTATTTAAGAGATTTTTATCATTTGTTTGGATATCGATCAGGTTCTAACCCTGAATTTTGGAGATCCCATAGGGAATGGGGTCATGTAGAGTTATTGGCAATTGGTGATGGTCAGAAAGACACAGTTAGGAAAGTAAAATACGGATTGGAACATGCTAAACAGGTTCAAAAACATTGGAATACTGGGTTTTGGGAAGCTGATCCAGCCAATAAAACTTTCGTGCAGGTTACAGCTAGTAATGGAGCTACAGGAGAATTGTTAAGAGACGTAGTTAGGACTCAAATATCAATTGATCCAATTCACCCTGATGATGCATTACAATTTAGAATTGTTGAAGCAAACACGCTTCACGAATTACATGGAATAATTTTTGAGGGAGATTTTGTGGATGGAGACAGAGAAACTTATCCAGAACTAGATGGCGTTAGGCCTGATCAAATTATGGAGGCTATTTTACAAGGTAAATTAACTGTGGGACCTGAACCAGAATTGAGGTTTGGGTATTAAAATATTTAGGTAAAGAGTTAGTCTTGTAAGAAAGTTTTAATACCTCAAAAAGATTTATTATTAGTCGTTTAAGTGCTCTTTTTTAAATATCTCCTGAATTTCTTCATATGAAGCTTTTTCTACATTCTTTTTCTTAGATAGTTTGTGTTTTATAAATTCAAAGAGCATTGGAAGAAGAGAAATAAATACTATTCCAATTACAGCGTATTCAAAGTTTTCTTTAATAATAGGCATTTGTCCAAAGAAATATCCTGCAAAAGTAAGAGAAGTTACCCAAATAAATCCTCCTATTAGGTTATAGAAAAGAAAGGTTCTGTAGTGCATTTTACCAATACCTGCTACGAATGGAGCAAACGTACGAATAATTGGTACAAATCTAGCTAAAATTATTGTTTTTCCACCATATTTTTGATAAAACTCTTCTGTTTTTTCAAGATATTCTTTCTTAAAGATTCTTGAATTTTGTTTTGAAAATACCCTATCTCCTAAATGATGTCCAATCCAGTAGTTAACAGTATCTCCAATTATTGCTGCTGCAAGTAAAACAGCGTAGGAAATATAAATATTTAGATAATTTCCTCCAGCAAGTGTTCCAACTGCAAAAAGTAGTGAGTCTCCAGGAAGAAAAGGTGTAATAACAAGTCCAGTTTCAGCAAAGATGATTAAAAAAAGAAGTAAATAGGTAAATGGCCCAAAAAGATTTATTATTGATGCTAAAGCTTTATCAAAGTGAAGTAGTAGGCTAAATGCTTCCATCAAAAAATTATAACAGAAAAAATCTTTGTTTGGTATAATCATGCAATGAATGGAACTTTATACGTGGTTGCAACACCAATTGGTAATTTAAAAGATATAACATTTCGTGCTTTAGAAATTTTAGAAAGCGTTGACTATATTGGTTGTGAAGATACAAGAAAAACAACAATATTAATTAATCATTTCTTTAAAGGGAAAGAAAGAGAAATGCAGGATAAGCTTTTTTCATATTATGATCAAGTTGAACTGCAAAAAATTCCTCATCTAGTAGCTCAACTTAAAGAAGGTAAAAACGTGGCTATTGTTTCAGACGCAGGAACTCCTGCTGTATCTGATCCTGGTTTTAAGCTAATTAGAGAGTGTGTAAATGAGGGCATTAAGGTTATTTCTATTCCTGGAGCTTCATCTGTTATTTCAGCCCTAACTTCTTCAGGTTTACCAACAGATAAATTTATATTCTTAGGATTTTTACCTCAAAAACCAGGACACAGAGTAAAGTTATTAGAAAGCTTAAAGACAAGTTTACAAATTATTAATTCAACAGTAATCATCTTTGAATCTCCATATAAACTGCAGAGATCTTTAACTGATATGAAAAGTGTTTTTGGAGATATTGAGATTGTGGTAGCAAGAGAGTTAACAAAACTTCACGAAGAAGTAATTAAAGACACAATATCTAACATCTTAGAACACTATAAAAAAGGGATAAAAGGGGAGATAGTTGTACTTTTTAACTTAAAGTGATTTTAATTGAGTTTCTATAGCAAGTAATCTATTGTATTTAGCAACTCTTTCGCCTCTAACTGGAGCACCAAATTTAACATAATCTGCATTCACGCTTACTGCAAAATCAGCAATAAAATCATCGTTTGTTTCACCGCTTCTATGAGATACAACTACCTTAAGACCTGCTTGTTTTGCCATTTCTGCTACAGCAAGGGATTCTATAATCGTTCCAATCTGGTTAGGTTTAATAATGACTGCGCTTAAGGCTTTTTTTGATATTGCTTCTGAAAGTCTGAAAGGATTCGTAGCTATAAGATCATCTCCAACTATCATTGTTTGCTGACTCATATTTTGATAAAGATCTTTCCATCCATCCCAATCATCCTCGCTTAGGCCATCTTCAAGATAGAGAAGATGATATTGCTCATTAATCATTTTATAAAACTCAACTAAATCTTTTGAGGTAAGAGATGTTGATTTATCTTTAATAGTATATTTATTTTCGTTATAAAAATTATTTGAAGCTGCATCTAATCCTAAAAACATATCAAAACCAGGTCTAAGATTAGAATCATCGATTGCCTGTTTTATTAAGACTAAAGCGTCTTGATTTGAAGCAAGTTTTGGAGAAAAACCTCCTTCAAAGCCAATAAGCGAAGAAAGATTATTGTTTTCAATAATTTTCTTTAATGCAAAATAAACACGTGTTCCAATTTCTAAGCTTTCAGAGTATTTTTTACTTGTTGCAGGTATAACTAAAAATTCCTGAAAATCAATACTTCCTCCACCGTGTTTTCCGCCATTTAAGATATTAAAACAAGGAGTTGGAATTTTAAGTTGCACATTTTCCTTTTTTACATATTCACCAAGATATAAAAACAATGGTAAAACAGCGCTTCTGGCAGCAGCTTTTGCAACAGCAATGGAAACTGAAAGAATTGCGTTTGCTCCAATTTTACTTTTATTTACAGTTCCGTCAACTTCGATCATTTTTTTATCAACTAATTGTTGGTTTGAAGCCTCCATTCCAATTAAAAGGGGAGTTAATATTTTTTCAATATTAGTAATAGCATTAATTACTCCGTTTCCTCCATATCTTTTTTCGTCATTATCTTTTAAATCAAGTGCCTCATATTTTCCAACAGAAGTACCACTTGGAACAGAGGCTACTCCAACTGCACCATCAGCTAGAATAACTGAGGTTTCTATAGTTGGTTCCCCTTTAGCGTTTAATATTTCTCTTGCGGTAATTTGCTTAATTTTAGCCATTATTTTTATTTAATAATTCATTTTCAAAATGTGCAATAAGTTTTCTAGTATTTTCAATAGCATCTGGTGAAACTGAAACACTCGTTGTTCCAAGTTCAACTAATTTTTTAACTAGCTCTGGGTATGTAGAAACAGCCTGTCCACACATAGACGTTGTTATTCCATACTTATGTGCAGTTTTTATTGTGTGCTCAAAAGCCCAAAGAGTAGCTGGATTCATTTCATCAAATTCATGTGCAACTTCAAAATTATCCCTATCAGTTCCAAGAACTAACATTGTTAAATCATTTGAACCGATTGAAACACCGTCAATTCCTACTTCTATAAATTTATCCAACATGATTACATTTGAAGGAATTTCAACCATCATCCATAGCTTAAATGTTTCAGATCTGTGAAGTCCAAATTCTGTAATTATTTTTTTAACTTTTACTAACTCTTCAACTGTTCTGACAAATGGAATCATTAACCAAAGATTTTTATATCCCATTTTTTCTCTAACGTACCTAATTGCTTCAAGCTCAAGTTTAAAAACCTCAGGATCATGAATATATCTAAATGCACCTCTATATCCTAACATTGGGTTTGGCTCAGTAGGTTCATAATCTCTTCCTCCTACAAGGTTTCTGTATTCATTAGTTTTAAAATCAGACGCTCTATAGACAACAGGTCTGGGTGAGAAAGCACTGCAAAATTTTTCCAGATCTTTTGCTAGTTTTTCAATAAACTCATGTCTTTTGCCATCCTTTATTATTTTCTTTGGATGAGTTCCAATTCCTGCCATCATAAATTCAGCTCTTAAAAGTCCAATACCATCAACATTACGCTTGGCGTTTCTATCAGCAAGTTCTGGCTCAGCAAGATTAACGTAAACTTTAGTAGCTGTTTTTATATCGCTTGTAATATTGATCTTACTTGCGCCTGCTGTAGCATATCCTCCTTCATATATCTCCCCTTTTGTGCCATCAACAGTTATTACATTATCGTTTTTAAGCTTATGTGTTGCCTCCTGCGTGCCGACAACTGCTGGAATACCCAATTCCCTGGAAACAATTGCTGCGTGAGAAGTTCTTCCGCCGCTATCAGTTACTATTGCGCTTGCTTTTTTCATAGCAGGAACATAATCAGGATTTGTCTGGGGAGCAACCAAAACGTCGCCTGGCATAACTTTCTCAATATCTTTAACTGACAAAACTATTCTTACTGGACCACTGGAAATTCCAGGACTTGCCGGATCTCCTTTTAAGATAAGTTTTGAAGCTGGGATATGTTCAACAGTTTTTTCATTTTGTTTTTCTCCTTTGGTTGTAGTAACAGCTCTTGTTTGAACAATATAAATATTTCCTTTTTCTACTGCCCATTCAATGTCTTGAGGGAAATAATAGTGTTTTTCTATTTTTTTACCAACAAGTGCGAGACCTTTTATTAAAGAGTCGTTTATTTTTTGCTTATCAGCTTTTCCTTTAGAAAGTTTTACTTTTTTATTAGAAGTTCCTGATTTTTGTAAAAGGTGATCTTGATGAGAAATCTTTTTATTTTTAATAGTTAAATCGTTTTTATCTACTTCATAGTGGTCTGGATTAACTTCTCCCTGTACAATCATTTCGCCAAGACCTAAAATAGCTTCAATTACGACAGTGTTTTTAT
>CAYYJP010000014.1:11181-16733 GCA_964472285.1 uncultured Gammaproteobacteria bacterium
TAATCCCCAAACGGACTCAATAATTATACGCTCTTTATCGTTTGTGACAGGATCGATTGTAAACATTACGCCTGATTGTTCAGACTCGATCATTTTTTGAATAACTAGCGCAATTCCGGTTTTTATATGATCAAATTTTTGTTGATGTCTATAAAATATGGCTCTTGCACCAAAAAGAGAAGCCCAGCCTTCTTTTATTTTTTCAATTAATACAGCATCTCCCAAAACATTTAAAAAGCTTTCTTGTTGGCCTGCAAAAGAAGCATTAGCTAGGTCCTCAGCAGTTGCAGAAGATCTCACAGCAACAAGAGGCTCACCAAGCTTTTGATAGGCAGATAAAATTTCTGTAACTAAATCCCTTGAAAGAGTTCCTTTAAGAATTAAATCTTTAATATGTTTAGAAACTTGATCGAGTGATTTTTGATTATCAAAATTTGTTGAGGAAATTAAGTGTTTTATTCTGATTGCTAAATTGTTTTCTCTAATAAAATCATAGTATGCATGAGAGGAAACTACAAAACCCTCGGGAACATTAAAACCTGCTCTTGTTATTTCGCCTAAATTAGCCCCCTTCCCTCCGACAATAGAAACGTCTTCTTTATCAATTTCTTTAAACCACAATATGTGGTGGGCAGATCCAGCCATATTAATATTATTATGAGATTATTTGTGCTAATTTACAAGAGGTTTAGGTTATTTTGCAAGTTGAGCTTTAAAGTAGTCGACCCAAGGAATTAAGCTTGGATCCTCGTTATATAAAATACCAAGATAAAAGCTTATATATCCTCCAAAAGAAAGCACACAAAAACTTTGAGAAAGCTTTGTTGAACCAAATGGAGTAAAGTGTACACTCTCAATAGAGTTTTTAGATACAACGTCTTTGGTAAGAAGAGCTCTTTTCTTATGCTTCTCACCATATAAAGGACTATCAATAAATAAGACTTTAATTTTTAAATCTTTAGGGTATTTAAATCCTTCCATTAAGTGATGATTTAACTCAGGAATATCTTCAAAAGCTGCAAATGTTTTTGAGGTTTCATTAAATTGATTTCTTAATACATGAGCATTTCCGTTTAAGAATCCACAAGACATAATAAGAGGGAAGTACCCTACAAATTTTTGGGATAGTTCAATTGAAATTCTTTGAATATTTTCATGATTTTGTCTTAGTTCTGAAACTATAGTACTAATTTGGTCATCAGTAACAGATAAAAGACCAAGTTTTGTTAAAAGTGCAATAGTACCTGTTGCCATATATCCAGTTCCTAGTCTAGGTTGTCCTGATGGGTTATTTTTTGCGTCAAATTGTAAAAATGGGATGTTATTTTGAGTAAAGAATTCTGCAAGTTTTCCTCCATTTGTAATTCCCGTTATTGTTAAGCCTTTTTCTAAAGCTTCTTTAGCGCAAGCAAGAGATTCTTCAGTTGATCCCGAGTAACTTGAGAGAATTATTAAGCTTTTTTTCCCTGCAAAGAAAGGTAAATCATAGTCATTATTTGAAATAAGAGGAATATTTAATTCGTTTTTAAATACTGATTGGATCATATACCCGCTATATGCAGATCCACCCATTCCGCAAAGAATTATGTTTTCAAAATTTTTATAATTATCTGGAAAAGTTAGTGCTTTTGCATCCTGCCAGACTTGTTCAATTTGATCTGCCAACATTGCGGTTGAACCGTAAACATTTTTAGGATCCAACTCTTTAAATGATAATGGGTTATTTAAGTCAATCATTTTGCAATTGAGTTAATAAAATCTTTTACTTCATTAAACCTTTGATCTGTTATATCTTTTTGCAAAGATTCAACATTTAATCTTAAAAGTGGTTCTGTATTTGAGGTTCTAACACTAAATCTCCAGTCAGGATAGGTTATGGCAATTCCATCCATTTCATTTAATGATCCATCCATATATTTTTGTCTTAGACTTTCTAATATCTCTGGTGCGTTAGTAACTTTAAAGTTTAGTTCACCTGATTCGTAGCTTCTTCTGAGCTCTGAAACGAGTTCAGAAAGCTTTTTGCCCTCTCTTGTCATTACCAAAAGTACTGTTAAAACTACTGGAATTGGAGCCTCTCCGTTGCCTGCTGCTTTATAGAAAAAATGCGAAGATGATTCACCGGCAAAGATTGCTCCGGTTTCATGCATTTTTTCTGTAATAAATGCATGGCCTACTTTAGTAATATCATATTTACCACCGTTTTCTTCGATTATTTTAATTGGATTTAAGATATATCTAATATCAAAAAGAATTGTTGCGCCAGGATTTTTTGCTAAAAGTTCTCTTGCAACAAGAGAGGTAATAATTGATGGGGGAACGATATTTCCATTTTCATCTATAAAAAAGAATCTATCTCCGTCACCATCTGGAGCAAATCCAATATCTGCTTTTTCATCTTTTACTTTTTGTTGTAAATCTACAAGAGTGTCAAAATTTAGTGGATCTGGTTGATGTGATGGAAATGTTCCATCAAGCTCAAAATTCATTCTTACTAGATTTCCAGGAATGTGTTTAAATAATTCGTCTAAATAAACTGCTCCCATTGAGTTTGCAGCATCAGCAACTATTTTAAATTCTTTAATTTCTGGATTTCCTGCAATTTTTAAAGAGTTTTGTACTTCCTTTTGGACAATGTCATCAACTTTTGTTAAAGTTCCACCAGGAACCTGTATAAGTGGTGATCCATCAAGGCTTAAGCTTTTTACATCTTCCATACCAGTGCCTTTACCGATTTTAATAAGACCTTGTGGAGAGTTTGCTACCATCTTTAACCCGTTATACTCTTTTGTATTATGTGAAGCACTTATTTGTATTCCTCCATCTGCTTCTAGGAAAAATACTGCAAAATACATGGAAGGTGTTGACGCAATACCAATATCGAGTATTTCTATTCCTTGGTCAAGCAATGCCTTTTGAACTGCGTTAGAAAGAGAAGGAGAAGAAGTGCGCATATCTCTACTTAAAATCATTTTTATTTTTTCTTTACCTACCTTTTGAGAAACTACTTTGCAAACTGCTTGTGCTATTGTGGCTGCACCTTCTTCGTCTAATTGGGTAGGGTAGATCGCTCTAATGTCGTAGGATTTAAAAATTGATGGTTCAATTGTCATTTGTCTATATTATAAATCAATTAAAAAAATGTCAATGGTAGAATTTAAAGGTAAACTTGTTAAACCAAACTTTGTTTCGTAATCAATTTTATATAACTTTTTATATATTTCTATTAATCTATCTTTGCCAAAAAGTTTACTTTGGGATTTAAGTTTTGAACTTTGCCACGGTGCAAGTCTTTTTGCTTCATCAATATTTTTAGATCCTTCACTGGTTAGAGAAAGTAAAAGCCTAAATTGTCTAACTATCATATAAAAGATAAGTTCAGTCTCCATTGTCTCTAGTAGTTGATGAAACAACTTAACACCAGATGTATTATTTGGTTTTAGACTATCTAAAAAGGTAAATAAAACCTGAGGATAATTAAATAAGTTAGTTGCTGGATTTTTAAAAGCTAAAACTTGAGCTTTAGTTAATTCTTTATCTTCCCAAAAAGTAATATCTAAGTCCTTATTCTTTAGTAAATATTCAACAATTTGTTTAAACTCATTCGAATTTGCTCTTTGTTTTGAAATAAAGTTTTCTACAAAAACAAATCTTTTTTCGGAAAAAAGCGAGTTTCCTTCAAATGTTTGAAAAAGCTTAGTAAAATCGAGTTTTTCTCCATCAAAAACATCAGGATTTTCATATTTTTGCCTTTCTTCAATATAAAAAGTTCTTGATTTGGCAATGTCATTTCCGTGGATGATTGTAATCATATTGAATTTTTATATATTTCAAAAAGTTTATTTGCAGTTTTACCTAAATGTCTGCTTCTTGTTTTGTGAGGAACAAGCGCACCTGAAAAATTATTAGGAATATGCAGTAACTCATGAATTATTACTTTAGATTTTTCATCTTCATCTAATCTATCGTAATATTTTGCCAAAACTTCAATTACATAGTGAGGCTCAAGATTTAAAGCTCTTTGAAAGATTTTAGGCATTGCCCAAATTCTTGCATAGGCTCTTGATTTAGACCCCTCTGTTCTATAGTAGTGAATATTTTCAGCTTTAATATGAGGAAAATCCAATACTTTTAGAATCTTTCTGACTTTAATTTTGACGTCATTTGCGTCTTCCCATTCAAGTTTTGTACTTTTCATTATAATTTAGGTATGTTTATCTGCTACGTAGCTAGCTGCATATGAATCAGGTTTTGTTTTGGCAACATATCCGCTTCCCGTTACCATTCCAACTACTTCTTTGATCATATTCCTTGTATCACCGTGCTCTCCAACGTCAACGTGTATTTCAAGATTATAATTTGGTGCCTTACCATTTAATTGTTTTTTAAATAAAGGTACAAAAATAGAGGCAAAACTAAGTGAAGTTATCGTTTCAGCATAGATTTTTTGCCTTAGTGAATGGATATTTTTTTGTTCCTCTCTTCTCCAAAAATACTTTCCACCAAAACCTTTTCTGTGAATTAATATTGCTGTGACAAGATTAATTGTACTTCCAATCTTTTTATCGTCTGATTTTTTCTCATGAGAATCTGTACCAATTACAAGTGAGTACTGTGAACTTGGTTTTTCTTCTAAAAACTGAGTTATTTTTTCAATTATTCCGGTGATGTTTAAGATTCCATGCGTGTGGCTGTGGAAAATCTCATCCGTTAAATCCTTATTCATATAAACGTAGAACAAATTATACCACAGGCTCTCAAATGTTAAGAAGCCACTTGAAGAATGTTTTTGTTTGAGAATTAATAGTAGAATAAATCGTTTTAGTAAATTCCTGGGTAAAGTATTTTGTTTTAAGAACTGAGCTTTCAACTGCTGTTTGAATAGTTTTAGGTTCTACCTGAGGTGTTCCTTTTACCTTAGGAAACTTTAAGTATCCTTCGAAAAGCTCTGTTTTCCTATTTTCTACTATAAAAGAGAATTGTTGGAATGGTTCTCCTTCAGCATGAAGCAAAAAGGGTGTTATTGCAATAATACTTTTATCGCTCCATGCATTTTCAAATGCTCTCTTATAATACTCAACCTGGGTAGGCCTAGATGTAGTTTGAGTAGTCCAACCAGTTTCTGTAATAAAGACTGGTAAGTTTTTATCTGTGTATTCACTAATTAAGTCTTTTTCAAACTGGAAAGAATATATTCCATTTACGCCTCTATACTCAGGAGTTGAAGAAAAACCTGGATTTGGATATGCATGAACTGAAAGACCGTCAATTTTTTCAAATATATCAGGAACCGCCTGGTTCATTTCTCTTAGGTAGTTGAACTGGCTGATATATTTTTGATAAACATCTGGTGCTGCATTATCAAGACCTCCTCCAATAATAAAAAACCTACTGTCTCTTGCCTTAAATACATCAACTGCATAACTTAAGATATCTGCGTATTCAGCTGGATTTGGTAGTCCGCCCCATTCATCGCCCCTATTTGGTTCATTTAGAACAATTATATACCTATTTTTTGTTGGCCAGTTTAGTGAGTTTAAAAAGTTAGCAAA
>CAYYJP010000014.1:16743-18103 GCA_964472285.1 uncultured Gammaproteobacteria bacterium
AGCAAAGTCAATCATTGAGTATTTATTTGGCTTTTCCCAGGATGTTTTAACAAAGTAATCTCCCTCAGTTGCAAGTCTTATTAAAGGAATAACTTTATTTTTGGCACATTCATCCATAAACTTTTGCCATTTTTCTATATTTCTATCAGAAATTCTAATTGGAATGGTTACATAACCCCACTGTCCACCATTTGAGTTAACAAGGTGAGCTGCTTCAGATATTTCATCTGTAAAAAGAATATGGATACCGTATTTATTATTTGAGGAAGTTGTAGGGTCATAAATAGCAAAGGAAGAATTAGTAAATTGACTAAAAAAAAGAACAAATACTAACAAAAATAGAATTAGCTTTTTCACCTTTCTATTTTACACCAATAGTAAAAGGATTAGTATTTACATATTGATTAAATTAAATAGAAAGAATACTAGATACTTTAAGACCTTCATTAAAAAAAGCTTCGCTTCCTGATCGAGGACAAATTACTATTTGGGAGGAGTAAATTAAAATCTTGCAACAATTCCAGTAGATAGAAATCTATTTCTTTTACTTTCTTCAATCGCTAATTCTCCATACTCTATTTTTTCTTTAGCAAAGCCTAAATAATCCTCAATCATATTAGAAAGCATTAGAGATGAAGCAGAGATTGCATAAGCATTTATTATTACAAACACTGGATCGCTGCTTAATAAATTTTTACAGTTTTCAAGTAATGCTGGAAAACTTTTATTAAAATCCCAAACTTCACCATTAGGTCCATGACCATAAACTGGGGGATCCATAATAATGGCATCATATTTATTGCCTCTTCTTACTTCTCTAGCGCAAAATTCTACAGCATCATCTAATATCCACCTGATCGGTTTATCAACTAAGTTGCTTAAAGCCTGATTTTCTCTTGCCCAGGAAATTGAAGGCTTTGAGCCATCTACATGAGTTACTTTTGCTCCATTTGCAGCACAGACTAAAGAAGCAATTCCTGTGTAGCCAAAAAGATTAAGAACATTTATTTCTTTATTAGCTTTTTTAATAGCATTTTCTATATATTCCCAATTTAAAATTTGCTCTGGAAAAATACCTGTATGTTTAAAGCTGGTTAATCTTGCATAAAATTTAATATCTTTGTATCTAAGTTCCCATTTTTCAGGTAATGTATTTTGCCTCCATTTTTTATCTTCATCAAGATAAGTTGCATCAGCTTTTTGCCAATTTGCTTGGGAAAGAAATGGTTTCCAGATAGCTTGGGGATCAGGTTTTGAAATAATATACTTACCAAATCTCTCAAGTCTCTTTCCATTTCCACTATCGATTAATTCATAATCCTGCCAACCTTTTGTTGAAAATAACTTCATATGCGCTAAT
>CAYYJP010000015.1:0-15304 GCA_964472285.1 uncultured Gammaproteobacteria bacterium
TCCTGGGCTCGTGTAAAAGGCTACAGAATAGCTGGCAAGACCGGAACGGCTTCTATTCCAATCGCTGGACATTATGATCCTAATCAAACCATAGCGTCTTTTGTAGGATTTGCTCCCTCAAATGACCCTAAATTTGTTATGGTAGTTATTATTAATAGGCCTACAACTTCTATCTATGGTGCAGAAACTGCTGCTCCTGTCTTTTTTGATGTTGCAAGATCATTACTTAATTATTACGGTATCCCTCCGGAGGGGGAATAAGGTATAATACATAGGTTAAAAATGAAAAACATTTTTGTTAAATTAATTCTCTGGTACTTAAGGGTTTTAGCTTCATTACAGCTAAAAAAGATTAACCCTTTTATTGTTGGAGTTGGAGGAGCAAGTGGTAAAACTTCCCTATCAAACTTTATTTCCCTTATTTTGGAAAAAGAATATAAGGTAAAACAGGGGAAGGGTAAAAATAGCGAAACAGGAATACCTTTGGATATTTTAAATTTACAGGTTAAAGCAAACACTTTTGCTGATTGGATTAGACTTTTATCTTTAGCCTTGCTACACGCCCTTTTTGATTATAAAAAATTTGATATTTATGTTGCAGAAATGGGAATTGACAGTCCGCTTGAGCCTAAAAATATGAGCTATTTACTAAAAATTGTTAAGCCACAAGTAGGTGTCCTAACCAATATTTCTTATGAGCATAGTCAGCAATTTGATCCTTTAGTTGACGCAAGATCAATCGATGAGAGAAAAGAAGATATTTTAGAACTTACTGCAAAACAGGAAGGACTTCTTCTTACAACTCTTCCTACTACTGGGTTTGCTGTTTTAAATATAGATGATGAAAATATTGCAGAGCTTAAAGATGAAATTAATGCTTTGCAGATTACTGTTTCAGCAGTTAAAAAAGAGGCAACTTTTTATATTGAGAAAATACAAAATTTTGTTGATAAGTTTTTAGTAGTTTTTATTCATAATGGTACAAGATATAAAGTTGAGATAGGAAATCCTTTGCCAAAACACTTTGCTTATTCTTTCGTATTGGCAATTGCAGTAGTATCTACAAAAGGCGTTGATATCCAAAGGGCAATTAAAACATTGCAATCTGATTTTTCACTCCCTTCAGGCAGAATGACAGTATTAAAGGGAATAAAAGACACAATTTTAATCGATTCTTCTTATAATAATGCCACCCTTACTCCAATTTTAGATTTACTTGATTTTGTCTTTGAAATTGGAAAGCAGAGAAGAAGAGTGGGAATAATTGGGGACATGAGAGAGTTAGGTACGATGAGTAAGGCTTTGCATGAAGAAGTTGCTAAGAAAATACTTACAGCTTTGGATTTTGCAATTCTTATCGGTCCCCTATCTCAAAAATATATTGAACCAATACTTAAAAAAAACAAATTTGAGTATTTTTCCTATTTGAACTTTACTCAAAGCAAAAAAACAATCTTAGAAAACATAAAGCCAAAAGATATCATTCTTATAAAAGGATCTCAAAATACTCTATTTTTGGAAAGGGCAGTAGAAATGCTTTTGCAAAACAAAGAAGATGTTAAAAAACTCTGTAGACGGGGAGAGTTTTGGGAAAAAATAAGAGCAAAAACATTATAAATTAAATTTAACTATGTGCCCAACTTTTAATTTTAATTTTCCTATTGAGCCTTTTGGCAATTCCAAAATTGAAAAATATTTAGGATTCCAAAAAAATAGTTTATTTGGTAAAAATTTTTCATTTATCTTTACAACTTTTCTACTATTATCTAAAACAATAATCTCTAAAGGATTTTTTACAAAAAATGAATGCAACCCAAATCGCGTTTTCAAAAATATTATTTTATCCTTAAATATTATTGCGCCAAAAGTCTTATTAAAAAGACTTTTTAAATGGATGACGTTTGAATCGATTGACTTTCCGGTAGTTAAGTTTTTAAGCACAAAATCATTATATATGAACTGTTTCAAATATCAAAAAGGAGTATAATACGTTCATGTGGCAGAAAATTAAAAACATCTACCATTTTTTTGTTGCCATTTTTTGCAACTTGCTATTTTTATTCCCAGCAAGGTCTTTAAAAGTCGTGGGAGTAACAGGTACTGATGGAAAAACTACAACAGTAAACCTTATTTACCACATCTTAAAAACAAGCGGGAAAAAGGTTTCTATGATATCAAGCCTTGGAGCAGTAATTGGAGCAAAGACATATCCAATTGGTTTTCATGTTACAACTCCTGAACCATTTTTACTCCAAAAACTACTTTTTAAGGCAAAAAGAGCAAAAACAGAATACTTTATCTTAGAAGTTACTTCTCATTCATTAGATCAAAATAGAGTTTTGGGTATTCCTTTTGAAATTGGTGTTTTAACAAATTTAACCAGTGAGCATTTGGATTATCATAAAACTTACGATAACTATGTAAGAACAAAAGAACAATTATTGAAAAAAGCAAAAGTTGCAGTTATTAATAAAGATGATTCCTCATATCAAATGTTAAGCGAAGCTAAAAACTCCAAAAGCTCAGAGAACTGGATTACTTATGGTTTTTCAGAAGGATCTGAAATAAATCCTAATAATTTTGACTTAACAAATATAGATAACGATATTATTGGTGATTTTAATAAATATAATATTTTAGCTGCAGTTGGTGCTTGTAAAAAGTTAGGATTATCAGATGTGGAAATTAAAAAAGCGCTTTTATCATTTAGCTTACCAAAAGGAAGGCTTGATTTTGTTTATAGGAAAGATTTTGCCGTAATGATTGATTTTGCTCATACTCCAAACGCTTTTGAGCAGTTATTGCAAAGCTTAAGACCGATTGTTAAAGGTAAAATTATTCATGTATTTGGATCTGCTGGGGAAAGAGATGTAATAAAAAGACCATTCTTAGGGGAAACCTCAACGAATTATGCAGATATTGTTGTTTTAACAACGGAAGATCCAAGAAGCGAAGATGTAAATACAATTATAGAAGAAATAGAAAGCGGAATTGACAATCCTAAAGCAAAGGTTTTAAAGATAGTTGATAGAAGACAGGCAATAACTGCCGCTATACAAATGGCAAAGAAAGATGATTTAGTATTAATAACAGGAAAAGCAGCTGAGAGCTCTATGAACCTAGGTCAAGGGGAAGAGCCTTGGGATGAGTTCGAAACAGTTAAAGATATTCTTTCAGATTTAAATTTGAAAAAATAAAATGAAGAAAATTAAATCAATACATTTTGTAGGCGTAAAAGGAGTTGGTATGACTCCCCTAGCAATTATTGCAAAACAGGCAGGTTTTAAAGTTACTGGCTGTGACATAGACGAAGAGTTTATTACAGATCAGGCTCTAGGGAGGGAGGGCATTAAGCCCGAAGCTGGATTTTCTTCTTCTCATATTCAAGGAGTTGATCTTGTAATTACAACCGGAGCTCATGGTGGTTTTGATCATATTGAAGTAATTGAAGCAAAGAAAGCAGGTATTGAAGTTTGGACACAGGGACAAGCAGTCGGAGAATTTATGAAGGGTGATATTTTTGGAAAAACGTTTGAAGGTATTTCAGTTTCAGGAACTCATGGAAAGACTACAACAACAGCTATAATTGCAACAATTTTAAGAGAAAATAAGCTTGATCCATCATTTGTTGTTGGGACAGGCAATGTTCCTTATCTAGAGTCTTGTGGTCATTTTGGAAAAGGAAAATATTTTGTAGCTGAAGCTGATGAGTATGCCACCGAGCCAAAGTACGATAAAACTCCAAAGCTTTTATGGCAAAAACCAAATATTGCTGTAATTACCAATATTGAGCTTGATCATCCAGATCTTTATGAGTCAATAGATCATTTAAAGGAAGCTTTTTACTTATTTTCCAATAATATTTCAGTGGATGGTTTACTTGTTGCTTGCATTGATGATAGACAAACAGAAAGTGTAGCAAAGAAGGTTTCTGGAAAAGTTCTCACTTATGGTTTTTCTAAAAATGCTAATTTTTATATAGATAAAATATCCATTGAAAAAGAAAAGATGTTTTTCTGGGTACAAAATGGCAACACAAACTTAGGTGAGTTTATACTTAGTGTTACAGGAGAGCATAATGCTTTAAATGCGCTTGCCGCAATTATTGTTTGTCTTGAAATTGGTCTTTCAATTGAGAGTATAAAGAAAGGACTTATAAAATTTACAGGATCAAGAAGAAGATTTGAATACATTAAAGATTTACAAAGCGGAGCGGTTTTGTATGATGATTATGCTCATCATCCAACTGAAATAAGAAAAACACTTCAGGCGTTTAAGAAAACATTCCCAAATAAAAAGATATTGTGCATATTTCAACCTCATACTTATTCAAGAACAAAAAAATTGTTCGAGGACTTTAAATACTCTTTTTCAGACACAACTGAGCTAATTTTAGTGGATATTTATTCTTCAGCAAGAGAAGAGATAGATGATTCTGTTTCTTCAAGTCTTTTAAAGAACGAAATCTCAAAGATTTTTAATAATGTTACCCATTTTTCAAACTTGACTGATGTGATAAAATATGTCGATCAAAAAGCTTATGGAAATGACTGGATCGTGCTTACCATGGGTGCAGGAAATATATATAAAATAGAGAAAGATTTAAATTAAATATGGAAAGATTTGAAATTGTTGGAGGAAAAAAGCTGAAAGGTCAAGTAAAAGTATTTGGTTCTAAAAACGTGGTTTTGAAAGTTTTAGTTGCTGCATGTTTAACGAACGAAGAGGTATATATTGATAATGTTCCTTTAATTTCTGATGTTTACGCTATGGTTGAAATTATAGAACACTTGGGAGGAAAAGTTGTTTTCAAGGATCATAGATTTGTTATAAAAGTTGAAGATTTTATAAGTAACAAAATCGCTCTTGAAAAAGCAGCTGAAGCAAGAACATCATTTATGTTTTTAGCACCCCTTCTTCTTAGGAAAAAGGAGGCAATTATCCCAAATCCAGGAGGTTGCAGAATTGGAGCAAGGCCAATAGATAGAGTTATTGGAGGACTAAAGAAAATGGGAGTAAGGGTAAAATATGATAGTAAAGATGGATTTTTCCACGCTACAGCACCAAACGGTTTAAAGGGAGCATATTATAAGTTTGAAAAAAGCACTCATACAGGTACTGAAACAATGCTTATTGCAGCCGTTCTTGCTAAAGGAAAAACTGTTTTAGAAAATGCAGCTCAAGAGCCAGAAATTGATGAATTAATAGCATTTCTAAGACGAATGGGTGCAAAAATTGTCAGAGAAAAACCAAGAAGAATTGTAATAGAAGGTGTAGAAAAACTCGGTGGAGCAAGTTTTATTATTGCACCAGATAGAAACGAAATTGTTACATTTGCAGTTGGTGCGATAATTACCCAAGGAGATATTTTTATTAAAGACATTACAAAAAGAGGATTAGAAGAGTTTTTAGAAATGCTTAAGAAAATTGGTGCTGGTTATGAAATTAGGAAAGATGGTATAAGATTTTATTACAAAGGCCCCTTAAAGTCCTCAGACGTTATGACAACGTTTTATCCTGGATTTATGACAGATTGGCAAGGGCCATGGGCAGTATTAATGACCCAGGCAAATGGAGTTTCAACGCTACATGAGACGGTTTATGAGAATAGATTTAATTATGTAGGTGAACTTAGGAAAATGGGAGCAGATATTGAATTATATAATCCAAAAGTTAGAAATCCTGCAAAGTTTTATAACTTTAATATTAAAGATGATAAAAAAACGCATTTTCATGCAGTCAAAATTTCAGGACCAGTAAAGCTTCATAACGGAATATTAAATATGACTGATATAAGAGCTGGAGCAACACTGGTTTTGGGAGCATTGGTTGCTAGTGGAGATAGTGTACTTTTTGGACTCGAATATCTTGATAGAGGGTATGAACAGTTTGAACAAAGATTAAAAATTTTGGGTGCAAAAATAAAAAGAATAAAGGATATTTAAATGAGTCAAAATTTAGGTGCCATAATTCTTGCCGCAGGTAAAGACAAAAGGATGAACGCGACTGATGTAAATAAAGTAGCTATGCCTCTTGCTGATAAGCCGATGATAGTTCATACAATCGAGCTACTTGAAACACTTCTTATAAAAAATATAGTTGTAGTTGTTGGTTTTGCAAAAGTTTCTGTAATGAATATCTTAGGCCAGAAAGTATTATTTGCAGAGCAGACAAAAAGACTTGGTACGGGACACGCTGTAAGTGTAGGTTTGAAAAAAATATCTCCAGATACTCAAAACGTTATTGTTTTAAATGGCGATGATAGTGCTTTTTACAAAAAGGATTTAATTGAAAAACTTATTGAAAAGCATCTTTTATCAAAAGCAAAAATGACCTTTTTAACAATTGAAAAAGATGATCCAACTGGTCTTGGAAGAATTGTTAGAGGTAAAAATGGAAAATTAGCTGCAATAGTTGAGGAAAAAGATGCAACAGATAATGAGAAGAAAATAAAAGAAATAAATCCAGGTTGTTATATTTTTGAGGTAGAATTTTTAAGAAAATATCTTCCTCAAATTAAAAGAAGCAAGGTAAGCGATGAGTATTACATTACAAGAATAATTGATATTGGAATTAAAAACTCTGAGCATATTGAAACTCTTTCTGCAGGCAATATCCCCTGGAGAGGTATTAATACAAAAGAAGAGCTACAAGAAGCAGAACAACTACTTCTAAATTCAAAATAATATGTGTGGAATTTTTGGCTATGTCGGCAAGACAACAAATGTATCCCAAATGGTCCTATCAGGACTTAAAACTTTAGAATATCGTGGGTATGATTCTTGGGGAATAGCAATTGGTCAGGGTGAAAATTTTGTTGTAGAAAAACATCCAGGAAAGATTAGTAAAATAAATTTAAAGTTTAAAGATAGCGCAATTGGAATTGGGCATACACGCTGGGCAACTCATGGTGGAGTTACAAAACAAAATGCACATCCTCATTTAGATTGTACTCAGAAAATTTCTGTAGTACATAATGGCATAATAGAAAATTTTGAACAGTTAAAAAAAGATTTAATTGCAAAAGGTCATAAATTTAACTCAGAAACTGATACAGAAGTTGTTGGGCATTTAATTGAAGATTATTTAAAACAGGAAAACTTTGAAAAAAGTGTTTTAAAAGCTTTTAAGAAATTAAATGGTCTTAATGCAATTGTTGCAGTTTATGGTCCATCTTTAGAAATTATTGCAGCCAAAACTGGTTCTCCTTTAATTGCAGGGGTTGGAAGTGATGGAATGTATATTTCTTCAGATGCATCAGGAATTGTTAAGCATACAAAAAAAGTAGTCTTCTTAGAAGATAATCAAATGGTAGTTTTAGGTAAAAAATTTAAACTTATTGATTTAACCACTAATAGAGAAATAACTCCTAAGTTTACAGAGTTGAATTGGAAATTTGAAGATTCCGATAAAGGAAAGTATAAACATTTTTTACTTAAAGAAATCTATGACCAACCAAAAGTAATAGGAAATATTGCTCTAAATTTTGATGAACAAGTGGTTAAGCTTTCAAAGTTAATTGAAAATGCTTTTGGAACTTTTATGCTAGGTTGCGGTACTGCTTCATATGCTGCACTTTCTGGAGTCTATCTATTTTCAAAAATTGCTAAAAAACATGTAAATTTTAGTATCGGATCAGAATTTAGTTACATTGAAGATTATCTAACTCCTAAAAGCTTAGTAATTCCTATTTCTCAAAGTGGGGAAACAATGGATGTTGTTGGTCCTATTGAAAAAGCAAAGAAAAAGCATGCTAAGATTGCAAGTTTAGTAAATGTTTTGGGATCTACTCTTTACAGACAGTCTGATGAAAAAATACTTCTTATGGCAGGACAAGAAAAAGCTGTTGTTGGAACAAAAACATTTATCGCAATGTTTTCTGTCTTATTTCTTACGGCTTATACCCTCGCAGGAAAAAAAGAATTAGGGAAAAAGCTTTTATTAAAAGCAAGAAGTGACATAGAAAAAATATTACAGGAAAAAACAATTTTAAAAATTAAAGCACTAGCCAAAAAACTAAAAAACAAAGAACACATGTATATATTAGGAAGAGGAATATCATATGCAGCTGCACTTGAAGCAACTCTTAAATTAAAAGAAACTTCATATACTCATGCAGAGGGATTTGCTGCCGGGGAATTAAAGCATGGGGTAATGGCTTTAATTGAAAAGAAAACTCCATGTTTTATTATTTGTCCAAATGATGAAACATTTGATGAAGTAATTTCAAATGCTTGGGAAGTTAAGGCAAGAGGCGGTTTTATAATTGGAATTGGCCCAAGGGAGAATAAAGTATTTGATGTGTTTTTACAAACAGGTGATATAAAAGAAGCTACTTTTATTTCCCAGATCGTTATATTTCAATTACTTGCCTATTACCTTGCCATTGCTAAGGGAATTAAGGATCCGGACAAGCCTCGAAATCTTGCAAAAAGTGTTACTGTAAAGTAAGTTTTTATTGAATATAAATACCCAAGAGACTATAATAATCTAATATGACGCAATTATTAGGTCTTACACTTTTGTCAACAGTACTTACGTTTATCCTAATCATTCCCTTTATAGACTTCTTATACAAAATGAAGTACAGACGTCAAAACCAAACTACGGTTGATATGTTTAATAAACCAACTCCATTATTTGATAAATATAATGCTTGGAAGGTTGGTACCCCTTTTGGAGGAGGATTTTTGATTATCGTAATAGTTTCGATTGTATTCTTGTGGTCAATTGGCATATTTAAGATTGATATAAATCCTTGGGAACTTTTTACAATTCTTTTTACTTTCATAAGCTTTGGTATTTTAGGTTTATTTGATGATGCAAAAAAATTAATTTCAAAACCCGAAAAGTTCTTCTTTTTTGGATTAAGGTTTAGATATAAATTTATTATTCAATGGTTACTTGCTCTAATTCCAGCAACAGTCTTATATTTTAATCTTGGCTATAATTTTCTTTTTATAAAAGGAATTGGTCTTGCTGATATTGGATTTTTATATATTCCTTTTGCAGCCTTTGTTATTGTTTCTTTTGCAAACGCATTTAATATTGCAGACGGTCTTGATGGTCTTTCTCCAGGACTTTTACTTATTTCTTTGGTGGCATTTTTGGCAATCTCATTTACTAATTTAGATCAAGGACTTGGAGTATTTATTGCAATCTTAATGGGAAGTACAGCTGCCTTTTTATACTTTAATATTTATAAAGCAAGAATTTGGTTAGGCGATGTTGGATCCTTATCCTTAGGTGCATGTCTTGCAATCATTGGACTTTTGACAGGTAAAACCTTAGCTATTGCTGTAATTGGCGGAGTATTTGTTTTAGAAGTAGGCTCATCTCTTATACAAATTTTAGGTAAAAAGTTTTTACATAAAAAAATATTTCCAGTAGCCCCTCTTCATCTTTATTTTCTTCAAAGAGGATGGAATGAGCCAAAGATTGTAATGAGAGGTTGGTTACTTGGAGTATTTTTTGCAATTTTAGGTTTATACCTCGCATTCTTTAATAAATGAAAAGAATAGATTTAATTCTTCTGGCAAGCGTTGTATTCTTAACGATATTTGGCCTTTTTATGATATATGATGCCTCGTCTTTTGTTGCGTTTAGAGATTTTGGTGATAAGTATGCATACGTTAAAGATCAGATAGTTTGGATAATTTTGGGATTTAGTGCGCTTGCCTTTTTTACCCATTTTAATTATCACAGGTTTTATAATTTAGCACTCCCTTTGTTACTAGTATCGATAGGGCTTTTGGTAATGGTTTTTATTCCAGGTTTTAGCTTAAAACTACTTGGTGCAAGAAGATGGATAGATTTTGGACTTTTTAGTTTGCAGCCATCTGAGGTTGTTAAGCTTACTCTTTCAATTTATTTATCTGCTTGGTTTTCTTCCAAAGAAAAGGGAAGAATGGGTGCATTCTTACTTTTACTCTCATTAATACTTGGTCTTATTATGCTTCAGCCTGATATGGGAACTGCAGCAATAATCCTTTGTTTATCAATTGCTCTATATTTTTTATCTGGAGCAAACGTCATCCATCTTTTACTTATGGGTCCAGTTGTATTTTTGGCAGGCCTTATTCTTATTATTGTAGAGCCATATAGGGCAGCAAGGCTTGCTACGTTTTTAAACTTTAACCAGGATATTTCTTCATCTTCTTACCATGTACGACAAATTTTGATAGCATTAGGTAGCGGAGGTCTTATGGGAGTAGGTCTTGGAAATTCATTACAAAAATATGCATATCTTCCTGAGAACGCAACTGATTCAATATTTGCAATCATTGCAGAAGAGCTTGGATTTATTGGCGCAGTTTCGATAATTGGAATTTTTCTTTTAGTGATTTTTAGAGGATTCTCAATATCAAAAAACGCCAAAGATATGTTTGGAAAACTTCTTGCAGCAGGAATAACTACGTTTCTAGCAGCTCAGGTTTTTATTAATCTTGCTGCCCAAACAGCACTTTTACCTTTAACTGGCATTCCTCTTCCTTTTATTTCACATGGAGGAACAGCTTTAGTAATGAATTTAGCATCAATTGGAATACTCTTAAATATCAAAAGACAGACAAACTAATATGAAAGTATTAATTATTGGAGGACATTTATCACCAGCACTTTCTGTAATTGATGGTCTAAAAGGATGGGATATTTATTATGTTGGAAGAAAACACGCAATGGAGGGGGACGATGCACTTTCCCTAGAGTATCAGACGATTAAGAATTTAAATATTCCATTTTTTGAAATAAAAACAGGAAGATTGCAAAGAGCTTTTACAAGACATACCCTAACATCTTTAGCAAAAACTCCAATTGGGTTTTTACAGGCTATTAATATTTTAAAAAAGATAAAACCAGATGTAGTTTTAGGTTTTGGAGGATATGTCTCAGTTCCTTTGGTAATAGCTTCTTTTATTTTAAAAATTCCAGCAGTTTTACACGAGCAGACTTTTGAAGCAGGTCTTGCAAATAAAATGCTTTCTTTTTTTGCAAAGAAAATTTGTATTTCCTTTGAATCTTCCCAGGAATTTTTTCCAAAAGGAAAAACAGTTTTAACAGGACTTCCTTTAAAAAAAGAAGTTTTGAGAGTAAAAGAAGAAGAAAGGCAGGAAAATAAAGTTCCTATCCTATTTATTACTGGTGGAAGCCAGGGTTCCCATATAATTAATGGTTTGATTTTGGAATCTTTAGGAAAACTATTAGATACATTTAAAATAATTCACCAAACTGGAGCCTCAAGTGAGTTTAATGATTTTGAGAACTTGGAAAGTCTTAAAAATATCCTACCTAAAGATAAAGCTTTGAGATACCTGCCTAAAAAATTCCTTGATCCAAAAGAGTCAGCAAATATTATGCAAAGTGCTGATATTGTAGTTTCAAGATCTGGTATAAATACAGTCTGTGAGTTAATTTACTTAGAAAAACCAAGCCTCTTAATTCCTCTTTCATTTGCCCAGAGAAATGAACAGCTTAAAAATGCAAAATATATTGAGTCTTTGGGGCTAGCAAAGATTTATGAGCAAAACAGTCTAACAGCACAAACTTTTATTTCAGGTTTAAATGAAATGATAAGAAATATTAAATCTTTTAAGTTAAATCGCAAAAATCCCATTGATAAAGATAGTAGTCAAAGAATAATTGAGGTGTTAAGAGATGTTGCTTCGAAAAAGAAGGATTAATAAATATAGCTCTAAAAGAGGAATTAAAGTATTTCTTATAATAATACTTTTTATTGGTTTAATCGTAACCTTTTTTTCTTATATTTATATTAATTTTTATATTAATACCTATGGTTTTATTAGCCCTATCTCTGATAACAAAGAAAGCCTTTTGGTTAAGGTGGAATTAGAGTTGGAAAGACAGAGTATTTCTTTTGGTAAAGTTACTTCAAATCCTGATGGGTCTTTAACTGTAAAACTAAAAGATGAAAGCGAGATAATTTTTTCCTCAAAAAGGCAAGTAAAGAGCCAAATAACCTCTTTACAACTTATGCTTTCAAGACTTACAATAGAAGGTAAGAAGCTTAAATCGCTGGATTTTAGGTTCGATAATCCTGTTGTTTCTTTTAAGTAATTATGAGTGAAGGAAAAATAGTAGTAGGCGTAGATATAGGTACCTCAAAAGTAGTCTCAGTCATTGCAAAAGTTGATGACTTTGTTAATGTTTTAGGTGTTTCAGAAGTTCCCTCAGCAGGGATAAGAAAAGGACAAATCGTTGATATCGAAGAAGCTGTAGCATCAATTAATACTTCTTTAGAAGCAGCAGAAAGAATGGCAGGCTATAGCGCCTCCCACATTATTGCCTCAATTGGAGGAAGTCATATAGAGTCTCAGAATTCAAGGGGTGTTGTTGCCGTAGCAAGACCAGAGGGAGAAATAACAGAAAGTGATGTAACAAGGGTAATTGAAGCAGCAAGAGCTGTTTCTCTTCCATCAAGCAGGGAAATTATCCACGTTTTACCAAGAAGCTATATTGTCGATGGGCAGGAAGGTATAAAAGATCCAATTGGCATGACTGGAATAAGACTTGAAGTAGATACTCATATAATAAGTGCAAATTCTACTTCTATCAGAAATATGGAGAAAGCTTTTTCCCAAGTTGGTGTTGATCTTGACGCAGTCGTATTTAGTGGCTACGCAAGTTCAATGGCTGTTTTATCTGATACAGAAAAAGAATTGGGAGTAAGTTTGGTTGATATTGGAGCAGGAACAACAGATATTTCTATTTATGTTGAGGGATCAGTTGCATATTCATCAGTAATACCAATTGGAGCAAGACATATAACAAATGATTTAGCAATTGGTTTAAGAATTTCTCTTGAGTCGGCAGAAAAAATTAAGCTTTTCTTATCTACTCCCGTTAAGAAAAAACTAGGGGAGGACGAGGTAGAGGATAAAGTTGCAGAAAGATTTTCAGATGAAGTAGATCTTTCATCTCTTGCTCTTGCTGAAGAATTAAAGAAAGTTTCTAAAAAGACCTTAATTGATGGAATTATAAGACCAAGACTTAATGAGTTATTCACAATGATTGGTATTGAGATTAAAAAATCTGGATTTGCAGGACAAACTCCATCGGGTCTTGTCATAACAGGAGGAGGAGCAAAAACAGTAGGAGTAACTGATTCAGCAAAAAGAATGCTTGCCATGCCTGTTAGAATTGCAATTGCAGCAAACATTAAAGGAATAATTGATGAAATTGGTTATCCTTCATTTTCTGCAGTAATAGGACTTTTGATGTATGGCTCAAATGTTGAGTCTTCCTCTTCTTCATTTGGTTTCGGTATTCCAAAAATTGGAAACTTTAAATTTGATAATAAAACATTTTCAAAAATCATTTCATTTTTCAAATCTTTTCTGCCTTAAGATTTACTTGCAAAATAAAATTCTTTTTGCTAGTATGCCCGTATAAATTAATATGTTAATAAAACCACAAACAACCAATTTTGCCAAAATAAGAGTTATGGGAATTGGTGGCGGTGGATCAAATGCCCTCAATACAATGATCTCCCAAAATACAATTGCAGGAGTTGATTTTATTTCAGTTAATACAGATGCACAAAGTCTACTTCTAAATCAGGCAGCAACAAAACTTCAAATCGGAGAAAACTTAACAAAAGGTTTGGGTAGTGGTGGTAATCCAGATATTGGAAAAGAAGCAGCTGAAGAGTCATATGAAAAAATAAAAGAAATGATTGATGGAACAGACATGCTGTTTTTAACAGCAGGTATGGGTGGAGGAACAGGAACGGGAGGAACACCAATTATTGCAAAAGCTGCAAAAGAACTTGGAATTTTAACTGTTGCGGTTGTAACAAAACCATTTTCATTCGAAGGAACAAGAAGAATGGTTGCAGCAGAAGATGGAATTGAGCAGTTAAAAGATAAAGTAGATACCTTAATTGTTATCCCAAACCAAAGAATATTAGATGTTGTAGATAGAAAACTCTCCCTCTTAGAAGCATTTAGAGTTGCAGATTCTGTTTTAACTCAAGGAGTTCAGGGAATTTCAGAATTAATCACTCTTCCAGGCCTTATCAACGTTGATTTTGCAGATGTAAAAACAATTATGGCAAATGCAGGATCAGCATTAATGGGAATTGGTACTGGAGTTGGAGAAAACAGAGCTCAAACAGCAGCAAGATCTTCAGTTGCATCTCCACTTCTAGAAATATCTATGCAAGGAGCAAGAGGAGTACTTTTCAATATAACTGGAGGACCTGATTTAACTATGTCTGAGGTTGATGAAGCAGCAAAGATTATTTCATCAGAAGCAGATCCAGATGCAAATATAATATTCGGAGCAACAATTGATGAAACAATGCATGATCAGATAAAAATTACTGTAGTTGCAACAGGATTTGATCAAACAAGACAAGTATTAAGAGAATTTGTAGCTCCAATACAAAATGAAGAGGCTACGCAAAGCCAAGGACAACAGGTAAACAATAATCCTAATCAAAATACTCCTATTCAACCACCAGTTGAAGAAGAAGATGATTCTTGGGATATTCCCGCATTTCTAAGGAATAAGAATTAAGGGATTTAGCTTCATATTTATACTATAGCACCTAACAAGGTGCTTTTTTAATGTTTGAGAGAAAAGGAGTAAAAATGACCCCCTTGACAACGAAAAGGGTGTTTTGTATCATTATTTTTACACCAAAAAGATGTGGGGTAGAGAGGTTAGGTAGTGAAACTCTCCACCGTTTTTAATCTCCCTCGATCAAACATTGGATTATAAATTCATATGATTGACGAGAGGGATTTTTTATTATTTATAAGTACTAAGCAAGGTCTTGATAGTAATAGTATTAGGCTTTGTAGAATTAGATTAAATGTATTCGTTAAGTGGCTTGATGGTAGAGATTTAAAAAAAACTGAAATTGAAGGCTTCCTCTTATACTTAAAAGACAAAGGATTAAAAAATAATTCGATAAATACTTATATTTTCTTGTTTCGTCATATTAAAGATTATTTAATAGATAGGGGATTTCCTCATGATTTCCTAGATGGTCTTAAAGCTTTTAAGAAAAATCAACCTGAGATAATTATATTTACATTAGAAGAAATAGAAAAAATAATTAATACAACATTGATTTATGGTAAATTGCAGGGAATTAATTGTAGCTTTTTAGATGAAAGATATATAGCTTTAACTATGTTTTTAGCTTATACAGGTTGTAGGCCAGAAGAAGCATATTCCTTAAGAGTTAAAGATGTAGATATAAGCGCTGGTAAAGTTCAGTTTATAGATACTAAGACAGATAAAAATAGAACTAATTATATTTTTGGCGAATTAAAAGAAA
>CAYYJP010000015.1:15314-17256 GCA_964472285.1 uncultured Gammaproteobacteria bacterium
TGCTTTAGGTAAAAAAATGCATCCCCAGTGTTATATGGATGATCTAAAGAAAAGAGCAAAAGCATGTGGAATTGCGAAAAGAGTTTTTCCTTATAATTTTAGGCACTCCTATATTACGCATCAATTAGAGGGTGGAATACCTATCCAAGTTGTTGCTGATTTAGTTGGTCATGCTGATATCCAAACAACATATAAAAATTATATGCATCTTGCTGATCAAACAAGAAGAAAGGCAGCAATGAGGCACCCACTTATAAGGCAGACAATAATGCCTCTGGAAATTATTAAACAAATAAAAGAAAATTTAGATAGTTTCCAGCTTGTAAACGATGAAAGATTTGATTACAAGATATATGAATCAAAAAATGAACTTGTTATTAGGATTAACGTAATATAAAGCGTTTGACAAACGTTGAGGTTGGGAGTAAAATTCTCAAAATGGCAAGCATTAACAAGCTAAATCAACTTGAAAAAGAAATAAAGAGTTTGAAAAATAAATTAGGGAAACATACTGAGTTAGACTCCTTATTAATAGATTCAAAAACAGCTCTAAATTCAATTAATTCCGAAGCGTCTATTATTCCTCAAAAAGTTCAAGATGTACAAGATAACTTAGCCTCTTCTAATGCACTATTAGAACAATCAAAGACAGTAATCAATGAAATAACAGCTATAAAAGATACAGTTGCGCAAGGCCAAGCATTTATTGAAGAACAAAAGGGTCAAGTTAGTCAGTTAGAGGTTAAATTAAGCGAATCAATTAAAAAAGTTGAGGAAACATCTCTTGTGTTGGATGAGGATATAAGTAAAGTTACCTCACTGAGGGAGGAGATTACGAAGCAATTAGGAATAATAACTGGAGGGACATTAGCACACTCTTTTGAAAAACAAAAAAAAGATTTAGTTTTATCGTCGCGTATATGGGCAGTGATATTTTTTATAGTTGCCGTGATTGTTACAATCGTTGCATATTTTTCAATTAAAGAAATAATTAACTCCCATTTGTCCAATCCAGTAAGCGCAGTGTTGAGAGTATCAATCTTGTTGCCATTAACTTATGCAATGATTCTTTTTGCAGGTGCTTTTAGAAGGAGTAGGGAATTGGAGGAAGAGTATTCGTTTAAAACTGCTGTAGCATTTTCCATTGCAGCATACCAAAAAATTTTAACTGAACTTAAGGAATTGTCAACGGATGAGAAAGTTAGTCAATTTCTTACTAGTTCAATTGGTATAATATATACACCACCTAAGAAACGATACTGGGAGTTAAGAAATAGAGATGCAAGCATAGTAGATCAGATATTGAAGACTCTTCAAGAGCTCAACATTATAAAACCTATGTCGTAGAACATTTGATTTAGGACGTGATTTTGAGGCTAATAATTATTTCATAAATTCTTTTGAGGCTAGTCAATAAACTATAAGTTTAAGTTTTATTAATATTTATTGATATTTTACTTCTTTTCTTTTTTTCCATTTTATATCACCAATGGTAGCACCTATAGCTAAGCCTGGGCCTATGCCAAATAGTAATGCAAAGAATTTTGCCTGATTTATTGCACGTTGCCCTAATGGTACTACTTTTTCTACGTGTACATCGCATGGTTGATCTGGGATAGGTTCATAATTAGGATCGCAAATTTGATAAACAGCATATCTTCCACTTTGGGTTTGTTCTGTTAAAACTACTTTTAAAATACCAAATGCAAAACCGATTAAGCTAAATATAATAATTATTATCACTATCCATTTGAGCTTATAAATACTTCCATCTTCCTTTAATTTTATAAAAAGCGCATTCATATAAAAAGCTCTCCCTAGCGATGGGTTATCCCACCTACATACCTTTCGATATATAGCCTCGTGAGCGCTCTAGGAAGAGCTTATTGCTCACGAGGACTTATCTGCCATGCTTTTATATATAAAAGTTTAGGCAATTATT
>CAYYJP010000016.1:0-17221 GCA_964472285.1 uncultured Gammaproteobacteria bacterium
AAGAAATATCGCTATTATCATTGTACTAATTACTTTAAGACACATGCGAGGTCAGAAGTTGAATGGATAAAAGAAGAAGATTTTATTGAGCAAATTGCAATTCTTCTTAAAAAGCTTCAGATGCCTGACTATGTGCTTGGAGAGCTTACGGAAATACTTAAAAAATCGCATGATGATGAATCTAGTTATTACAAAAGAAATGTTGCCGTCTTGGAACAAGAGCTGGGAAGAATTAAATCTAAGCTTGAAGATATGTACGAAGATAAACTTGAAGGGCGTATTACTAACGATATGTATGACAAGAAAGCGTTAGAGTATTTCAAAAAACGGGACGATATTGTTATACAAATTGAAAATCATACGAAAGCGGATAGTAACTACTACGTTGAGGCTAAGAAGGTATTAGACGTATCTCAGCGTGCTCATGAAATATTTGAAAGTTCTGAAGATGAGGAAAAACGACAATTTTTACAATTTATGCTTCAGAACTCTGTTTTGAACGGAAGAAAGGTTGATTTTACGCTCCAAACTACCTTTCAACAGCTCCTAGAGTATACCGAGCATCAGGCTTGGCTCCGCGGCTAGGATTCGAACCTAGAACCTTGAAATTAACAGTTTCCTGCTCTACCATTGAGCTACCGCGGAATAAAACATTCCTTACGGAACGTGCTTATAATTTTACCATGCCTGTGAGTTTAAATCCAGTACTACAGTTAGGGCTTATCCTTGGGATAAACGCTACCCCAACGACTTGACTTTTCACAGCAAATAGAGATGATTAGATATATGGCCTTATCTATACCAGTTGGCTCAAGAAGAATAGGTTTTGCTGACAATAGAATAATTTCATATCCTGTAACAAAAGAGGGAGAACCATCTACTATTGCTCCTGTTTATAAAGCAAGACCTATGGAACCACTTGAGATTCCTCCCCCAAGCCCCGAACCCGCATATGGAACCGTAAGCGCAAAACAATGGGAAATCCTCGGTAGCAGCAAAGGAAGAATAAATACGTAATATATACGCAAAAAAGAGATAGGGCAAGAGCTTATGCCCTAGAAAATGATTTACGGGGAGTTCCATTTAATTAATCCACCAATCCTTTACTCTTATTTCCTTTTAAGGTAAAATTAAAGCTTATGATGGAAAAACTTACTAAAATTATTGCTACAATTGGCCCCGCATCAGACAGTGAAGAGACAATTGAAGAATTAATAAATCTAGGCGTAAATGTTTTTAGATTCAATTTTAAACATAGCGACATTGAATGGCACAGAGAAAGACTTGAAAGAGTAAAAAAAGTTACGAGTAAATTACGTGCTTATACTGCTACTCTTTTAGATCTTCAAGGACCTGAAGTAAGACTTGTTTTACCTTTTGACAAAATTGATCTTGAAATAGGAGAAAAAGTATTAGTCTCAAAAGCACTTGGTATAAAAGAAAAAGGAATCTCTTTTAATCCTCCTGATGTTATTGCTTCTTTAAAAGAGGGACAAAAAGTTTCCGCAGATGATGGCCTTTTTGAATTTATTGTAAGACTTGAAGATGATAAAACTTACCTTGAATCTTTATCCTCAGGAACTCTATTAAATAAAAAAACTATTAATATTGCAAATCTAGATTTTGATTTTCCAGTTCTTCATGAAGGCGATAAAAAAGGATTAGAACTTGCGAAAGAATATGATGTTGATTTTGTAGCTTTATCTTTTGTTAGAACACATAAGGATATTAAAACACTAAAAGAAGAGATGAAAAGAATTAATTTAGATGCAAAAATTGTAGCTAAAATTGAAACTCCAAAAGCAATTGAAGATATAGATAGCATCATAAGTGAATCAGACGTAATTATGATAGCAAGAGGCGACCTCGGAGTAGAACTTTCTTTAGAAGAAGTTCCCTTTTATCAAAAAGAGATTATTAAAAAATGTATCCAACGATCAACACCAGTAATTACGGCAACCCAGATGCTTGAGTCTATGACAGCTAGAAAAGTGCCAACAAGAGCTGAGGTATCTGATGTTGCAAACGCAGTTTATGACTTTACAGATGCTGTAATGTTAAGTGGAGAAACAGCAAGCGGAAAATATCCTAAAGAAGCGGTTAAAATAATGGCAAAGGTTGTAAGATACAGTGAAAATAAAAACAGAGTCTTAGATATAAGAAATATTTTTGATTATCAATTGTTAGAAGTATCAGAAATGGTATGTGATAGTGCATTTAACCTTTATAAGGTTTTGCAAATTAAACAAAAACAAATAAAAGGATTTCTTGTTTTTACAGAAACAGGAAAAACTGCAAGGATACTTTCAAGATACAGAACTCATGTTCCAATTTTTGCCTTTTGTCCAAAAATCGATTTGGTTAGAAAACTATCCCTAAGTTACGGTGTTTTAGCCTTATTTCAAGAATCCTTAGATCAAAAAAGTGAAATAACAAAAGAAGATATTATAAAGGGAATTAAAGAATTAGAAAAAAATAATCTTTGTGAAAAAGGTGATAACCTTATTGTCTTACATGGAGACCATTGGACTTCAAAAGCAGGGACTTCAACTGTTAGAATTGCTACAGCTTAACCTAGATAATCTTTAAGTTTATTTCCTCTAGATGGATGTCTTAATTTTCTTAAAGCTTTTGCCTCAATTTGCCTAATTCTTTCTCTTGTAACAGCAAACATTTTACCAACTTCTTCTAAGGTTTTTGGTCTTCCATCTTTTAATCCAAATCTTTCTTCTAAAACTCTTTTTTCTCTATCAGAAAGAGTTGATAAAACTTGCTCTATTTGCTCTTTCAAAAGCTCTCTACTAGCAGTATCAAAAAGAGTTGGAGCAGAACTATCATGAATAAAGTCGCCTAGCCTTGAGTCTTCCTCATCTCCAACTGGAGATTCCAAACTTGCTGGTTCTTGAGAAATTTTAATAATTTCCAAAGCTTTATCAGGTTCAATCCCAAGATTTTTTGCTACCTCATCAGGAGTTGGCTCTCTACCTAGTTCTTGCATTAATTTTCTCGATGCTCTTAAGAATCTATTTATATTTTCAACCATGTGAACAGGAATTCTAATAGTTCTTGCTTGGTCTGCGATTGCTCTTGTTATAGATTGTCTTATCCACCAAGTTGCATAGGTTGAAAACTTAAAGCCTCTTCTCCAGTCATATTTTTCAACTGCACGAATTAGTCCTTGGTTTCCTTCTTGGATTAAATCAAGTAACGTAAGACCGCGACCAACGTATTTTTTTGCAATTGAAACAACTAATCTTAAATTTGAATTAATTAATACTTGCTTTGATTTTTTATCTCCTTTTTCAACTTTTTTAGCAAGGTTAATTTCTTGATCAAATGTTAAAAGAGGAATTCTTCCAATTTCTTTTAGATACATTCTGACAGGATCCGAAACTGTTCCTTCAGTAAGTACTGTTAATGCTTCTAATTCTTTTTCTAAGTCTTCAATTGGTTTTTCTTCTTCATTTTGCGAAGCAACAGATTCAAAAACATCAATATCTGAGGTCATAAGCTTATCGTAAAGCTTATCTAGTTCTTCTAAATGTTCTTCTGGTTTTGGGAAAAGAGCTAATATTTCCTCTTGGGTAATATACCCTCTTTTTTTGGCACTGGAAACAATATCAGTAAGTAAATTGGGTTGCTTCATAAAAGTAAAGTCTATTTTAGCAGAAAATCAGATTAATTTAAACCTTAGGATCTTTTTTTATAAAAAGGAGTAAACTTGCAACCTCTTCCTGGAGTTTTATTGCTTTTTCGCTTTCTTTATCTTCAACTGCGTTAATTTCAATAGATATCTCTTTTACCCTCTCTTTTACATACAAATTAATGAGTTCTTTTGTTACTTTGTCAATTTCTTCATCCCATTTCTGATCTGTCTCAAATTTTGGCAATGGATAAAGGTAACAAACGTCAAATGATTTTAATAAGGAATTATCTAGGTAGTTTATAAACAAATTGTTATCAAAGTTTTCGTTTTTTGAAAAATATTCACTTAGTGCTTCAATTATTTTCCCAATTGATGGAGTTTCAAATTTATATTTAGAAAAGGCGTTTTTATTTTCTTCTAGAGCCTTTTTTTGCTTAGGATTTTGAATAATTAAAGCTAGTAAATATTCTTCTAAAACTTGTCTTCTTGATCTTTTGTCTTTTTGAGGGTCAATAACCTTTTCCTCCTCTTTCTTTTGAATCTTATTTATTTCTTTTTCTATGGACTCAATCGATGAGTCAATTTCTTTACTTAATTTTTTAACATAGTGCTCCTTAATAATTTCGTTTGATATTTGAGAAAGCAGTGGAAGTAAGTTTTGAATAGTTTGTTTTTTACCCTCAATTCCTTTTTCTTTATTTTGCTCTGTATAGTGTGAAATTAGAAAATCATAAATGTTTTGAGACTGCCTTAAGGCTACTTTAAATGAAATTGGATCTTTTTTTACAGCTTCATCTGGATCTTTAGCATCTTTTAAAGAAATAACATTTGTCGTAAGTCCTTTTTTCTCTATTAAAGGTAGACTTCTTTTTGTAGCATCAAATCCTGCCTCATCTTGATCTAAGCAAAGTGTAATTTTAGGTGTAAAACGAGATAAAAGATTAACCTGCTCTTCAGTTAATGCCGTTCCTTTTATAGCAACCGTATTTATAATTCCAGCCATAAATAAAGAGATAACATCAAATTCTCCTTCAACAATGACTGCGTCTTGTTGTTTTTTAATTTCCTCTTTAGATAAATTAAAACCAAAAAACATGCTGCCTTTGTGATAAACGAGAGTTTCCCTAGTATTAATATATTTTGGCATATCAATATCATTTAAAGCTCTTCCTGAAAAACCAGTAACGTTACCCCTGTGATCAAATAATGGGAAAATGATTCTATTTTTGAAAAAATCTAATAGTTTTCCATTTTTTTGTATGGAAACTCCAGCGGAAATTAAATCAATTGCTTTATATTTTTTTTTATTTTGCAAATAGTCAGATAGTCCGCTTAACGTATTTGGGGCAAAACCCAAAGAAAAAGTTTCTAATACGCCTTTATTTAATTTTCTTTTTGCAAGTAAATATTCCAAAGCATTCGTTCCTGCCTTATGATTATTTAAAATATAGTTATAGAACTTTAAAGAAAGACTATTTATTTCAAAAATCTTTTCTTTTTCACTTGTTTGTCCTTTTCTATAATCTGATTCCCTAAGCTCAATTCCAGCTCTTTTAGCAAGTATTCTTAAAGCCTCTGGAAACTCAATATTTTCATATTCCATTAAAAAGGTGAATACGTCTCCCCCCTTTTGGCAACCAAAGCAATGCCAAATTTGACGCTCAGGAGAAACTACAAAAGAAGGAGTTTTTTCATTATGAAAAGGACAATTTGTTTTAAAATTCCTTCCCAATTTTTTAAGAGGAAGATATTCTGAGATAAAAGAAACTAAATCTATTTTTTCTCTGATTTTTGAGACCTCATCCATCGTGCCCATATTGTAACACTTGCATATTGCTTTTACTATAAAAGTTAACTAGAATATTTTTGGTTTTATGGCAGCAACAATTGTTATTGGCTCTCAATGGGGTGACGAAGGTAAAGGTAAAATTTTTGATTATCTTTCTGTCAAAGCTGACATCGTCATAAGATTCCACGGCGGAAATAACGCAGGCCATACAGTCATCAACTCCATGGGTAAATTTGCCATGCATCTTGTCCCTTCAGGTATTTTTAATCCCAAAGCAAAAGCAGTGATTGGAAATGGAGTAATTTTAGACCTAGAAGTATTAGTTTCGGAAATAAAAATGCTTGAAAAAGCAGGAATTAAACTTAAAGGAAGATTATTTATCTCACCACGTTGTAATTTAATAATGCCCTATCACAAAATCTTTGACAGAGTCTATGAAGAAGCAAAGGGATCAAAAAAAACTGGGACAACAGGAAGAGGAATTGGACCAACCTATGCTGATAAAGTAAGCTACAACGGAATAAGGCTCTTTGATCTTTTGGATAAAAAGCAATTTAAAGAAAAACTACAAACACAACTTTTAATAAAAAATAAAATATTAAAAGGGTTTAATGAGAAGCCTCTAAATCAAAAAGAAGTTGAGAAAAATTTCTTTTTATTATTTAACAAAATAAAACCTTTTGTAAAAGAACCTTTTTCCCTTATTCAAAATTCGCTAGATAAGAAAAAGCTAGTTCTTTTAGAAGGAGCTCATGGAGTATTTTTGGATAATGACTGGGGAACGTATCCTTTTGTAACAGCATCCAATGTTGTTACGGGTAATATAACCGCAGGAACAGGAATAGCGCCAAAGTTCCTAACAAAAATAATTGGAGTAAGTAAGGCTTATACGACAAGGGTTGGATCTGGTCCTTTTCCAACGGAACTATTGGATAAGGATGGAGAAATATTAACTGAAAAAGGAAATGAGTATGGAACAACAACGGGAAGAAAAAGAAGATGTGGCTGGTTTGATGCAGAACTTATAAGATTTGCCGCAAGAATTAATGGATTTAGTGATATCGCTATTACCAAACTCGATGTTTTGGATAGTTTTGCATCGATTAAAGTTTGTGTTCAATATAAGCTAAATGGAAAAACAGTAAAGTACGAAGACCTAAGCAGCGAAATGTTAAAGAATGTAAAACCAGTCTATAAAACACTAAAAGGTTGGCAACAATCAACAAATGGCATTAAGTCATTTAATAAACTTCCAAATATAGCAAAGGAATATCTTAGGGAGTTAGAAAAACAAATTGGTGTAAAAATATCTTTTGTTTCAACAGGCGCTGAAAGAGAAAGTATTATTATTGTCTAGTAAACTGGCAACATATCCTCATATCCTGTAAAATGGAATAATGGAAAAAGGTCTGCCACAAGATAAAGCAAGAGAGCTTCTTAAAGAACACGGTAGGAATGAAATAATAACCAAGAAAAACTTTAATGCACTATCTGTTTTTATCTCTCAGTTTCCTACTTTAATTAACGGAATACTTTTTGCAGGAGGAGTCTTCTCAGCTTTTATAGGAAACTATATTGACGCTTCATTTATTTTTGCAATTCTTATCTTAAGCGGCGTATTTGGTTTTGTTCAGGAGTATAACGCTGAAAAATCATTAGAAAAGTTAAAAAACCTTATTACCCCAATGTCTAGGGTTTTTAGAGATGGAAAAGAAACGCAAATTGAAACTTCAGAAATCGTACCAGGCGATGTAGTTGTACTCTCTGAAGGCGAAAGAATTCCCGCTGATGGAAAGATTCTTATTTCAAGACATTTAGAAATTGACGAATCTGTTTTAACAGGTGAATCAATACCTGTTGTTAAAAGCGAAAACGATGCAGGACTATCCGGAACTCTTGTATCTAAAGGGAGAGGACTTTTGCTTGTTGAAAAAACAGGCATGAATACGCGCTTTGGCCAGATTGCCCAAAGCCTTTCTACTATAGAGACTGATAAAACTCCCCTTCAAAAAAACCTATCTGGGCTTGGGAAAGTAATTTCAATAATTGCAATCTTAATTGCTCTTTCTTTAATCCCAGTTGGCCTAACACAAGGAAGGGATCTTTTCCATCTTATACTTTTAGCAATCAGCGCAGGTGTTTCCGCTATTCCTGAAGGACTTCCAGCTGTAATTACAATTGCACTTGCCATTGGAACTTCAAGAATGGCAAAGAAAAATGCCATTGTCAGAAAAATGTCTGCTGTTGAAACCCTAGGAGCTGTCCAGGTTATTTTATCTGATAAAACGGGTACCTTAACACAGAATAACATGAAAGTAAGGGATTACTTCTTATACCAAAAGGATAATTTCAATCTCTTATTAAAAGCTTGTATTATCGGTAATTCATCTTCGTTAATTCAAAAGGGAACCTCTGACAAATTTGAAGCAGTCGGCGACAAAACAGATTCCTCACTACTTATCTTTGCAAAAGAAGAAATAAAAGACTTAATCCTACTTACAGATCATGGAAAAATAGTTGACGAATTTGTTTTTGACCCCAAAACCAAATTAATTACAACTGTCTGGCTAGAACAAGATAAAAAATATGTTTTTATTAGAGGTGCTTTTGAAAAAATACTTGAGAATTCAACTCTAAAAGAAACTGAGAAAAAACGTATTGAGAAAGAATTTGAAATTCATGCAAGAAAAGGATACAGAGTTATTGCCTTTGGATACAAAAAACACGCTGGTAATACTTCTAATAGAAAAGAGCTTGAGCAAAATATAGAATTCTTAGGATTTGTTGGCATCTATGATCCTCCAAGGAAAGAAGCAGCTGAAGCAATTAGAAGCGCAAGGAAAGCAGGAATTAGAACTATTATGGTAACTGGGGATAACGAACTAACTGCCTTAACCATTGCTAAAGAAGTAGGCTTAATTGATAAAGACGAGGATGTTATTACCGGTGAAGAATTAGATAAATTAACCGATGAAGAACTTAAGAAAATTATTTTAAAAATAAGCGTTTTTGCCAGAACAAAACCTGAAGATAAATTAAGACTTGTAAAAATATATAAGAGTTTAGGTTTTGTGGTGGGAGTAACAGGAGATGGAGTAAATGATGCACTTGCCTTAAAAAGAGCTGATGTAGGTATTGCTATGGGAGAAACAGGCACTGATGTTGCTAAGGAAGCATCAGATATAGTCTTAGCTGATGATAACTACTCAACTTTAATAAGAGCAGTTATTGAAGGAAGAACAATTTACAGAAATATTCTTAAATCAATTATTTATCTCCTATCAAGTAATCTATCTGAGCTTTCTTTAATAGTTATGGCAGTTTTTCTTAAAATGCCAGATCCCTTACTTCCTACTCAAATTTTATGGATTAACCTAGTAACTGACGGTCTTCCCGCTCTTGCTTTAGCTAGCGATAATAAAGACTCTTCGATATTAAATGAAAAACCTAGGGATCCAAAAGAAAGAATTTTAACTCCTAGAAGAATTGCTTTTATTTTAGCTGTTGGATTCACTTTAGCTATTGCCTTAATTTCACTCTTTAGTTTCCTGTTGCAAACAAAAAGTGAAATATACTCAAAGACAATTATTTTTAATGTCTTGATCTTTTCTCATCTTGCTCTTGCATTTTTAGTTAGAGGAAGGTCTATGTTTAAGTTTAATAAGATTTTAGTTTTGTCTGTTATTTTAACTATTATCTTACAATTTACAATTACAACCGTTCCATTTTTCCAAGATATATTTAAGATTGGATTAAAGTAATCTAGATTACTTATTGACTTTCGATTCTTTGTGTATTTAAATACACTTAGTGGCATCACCAAAGGAATTATCTGATACTTATAAATCAGTAGCTACGCCATCAAGGTTTGGACCTAGGTACCAACCTAGTCCTGAAGCTGATGTATTTGGTAGACGAACTGCAACTCCACTTGAAGTTCAAAGAGTACTAGATGGAGAATATAGCTTACAAAACCCACAAGCACTACAAAGGAAAGCTAGAATATTATCAAATAGAGAAAAACGAAGAACAGAAAGGCGTATTGACCATAGAGGATAATTTATCTACTAATTTCAATTACTTCTTGCTGAATACCTGCTAAATCTGCTTTTGCCTGAAAATATGGTTCAGCGTTGGCATATAAAACACGGCTTACTCCAATTCCAGCTAATCCTTTAACTATTTTTTGAGGATCTTTATTAACTAACCCTGATGCTACTTCTAAAAATGAGGCACCTAAGAGTAGGCATCTTGCTCTTTGTGAAAAAGAAACGACCTTTTGTGCAAAACGTCTTCTTTGTTTTAAGATAGCTACAGCATTATACTTATCGAAGGTTTCTGCATGACCGTTGCTACTTACAACATCTATTCCTTCTTTTCTAACAAAGGCTTCAAAAGATCCATGTGTTGTGTGAAGAATTTCATTCATACTTAAACACAAGAGGAAACTATATCAATTAGCTTATCCTTTGTCAAACTAGATTAGCATGTCCTGTTTGGATATTTTAGGGGTTTGAAGCTTTAAGTGTTTATATGCAGCAGGCGTTGCAGTTCTTCCTCTTGCTGTTTTTTTCAAAAAACCTATCTGCATTAAATACGGTTCTATTACTTCTTCTATTGTTCCTATATCTTCACTGATTGTTGACGCAATAGTTTCGATACCAACAGGCCCACCACCATGTTTTTCAATAATTGCCTTTAGATATCTAACATCTGATGAGTCAAGACCCACTTCATCAACTTCAAGTAAATCTAAGGCTTCTTTTATTAATTCTTTAACTAATTTCCCATCACTCTTAACTTGGACAAAGTCTCTTGCTCTTTTAAGAAGCTTTAAAGCAATTCTTGGCGTTCCTCTTGCTCTTTTAGCTATTTCTAAGATTGATTCTTTATCAATTGGGACTTTTAATTTTGAAGCTGCTTTTTGAATTATTTCTTCAAGCTCTTTTGGCTCATAAAAAGAAAGTCTATGCACCACACCAAATCTGTCCCTAAGTGGAGCTGACATAAGTCCAATTCTTGTCGTTGCGCCAATAATAGTAAACTGAGGAAGATCTAGTCTTAAAGTTCTAGCACTAGGCCCTTTTCCTATAACAATATCTAAAGCATAGTCTTCCATAGCAGGATACAAAGTTTCTTCAACTACTTTGTTTAACCTATGGATTTCATCAATAAATAAAATGTCTCCTTTTTCAAGATTAGTTAAAATTGAAGCCAAATCTCCAGCTCTTTCAATAGCTGGACCACTTGTTACTCTAATATTTACATTCATTTCTTTAGCTATTAAATGAGAAAGCGTTGTTTTACCAAGTCCGGGAGGGCCATAAAGCAAAACGTGCTCAATTGATTCTTTTCTTTTTTTGGCAGCAGCAATAGCGATATTAATTGATTGCTTAACCTGTTTTTGGCCATAAAAATCATCCCAACTTGAGGCTCTTAACGAGGTAAATAAAACTTCTTCTTCCACTGTTTCTTTTTCTTCCTGTTTTTTTACTTTTACCATATTATCTTGATCCAATTAATTTTAACGCCATTTTTATTTTCTCATCTAATGATAAGTTTTCTCCTTTTATTTCTCTTAAGGCTTTCTGAGACTCAGCTGCTGTAAAGCCAAATCCTTTTAAGGCTTCTATTACCTGAGCGTTTTCTGCAAAATCTTTACCTGATAGATCAATTTGATGATCAGAGCCCATTTTGTTTTTAAGTTCAATTATTATTTTTTGGGCATTTTTTGTACCAAGTCGTGGTACTGAGGTAAAAAAGGACACATCTCCTTTAATAATGGCCTCAACTATATCTTTTCTTTCACCAAAAGAAAAGATGTTTAAAGCTGTCTTTGGACCAATCCCAGAAACAGTAATTAAGTTTTCAAAAAGAGTTAGATCTTCAAGTTCTAAAAACCCAAATAGATCTAATGCGTCCTCGCGGACATAGGTGTAGGTAAATATTTTGATATTTTCGTTTGTTGTTAGTTTCTTATAGACGTTTTCTGAAACCAGAACTTTATAACCAACTCCATTTACATCAATAAGCGCAAATGGTCTTTGAAGAATTTCAACTTTTCCTTTGAGGAATCCGATCATAATCTAGATGATTATAGCATAAGCTATTTTTTATGATCTCTTATAATAGATTGAAATGTTGCGACAGCTTTTTTATCCTGACCACTTAAGGATTGAACATAACCTTCCCATGGAAGAAGTGGTTCTAATTCTAAACCAGCAAACGCTCTTTCTTGGTTTGGAACATGAGCTTTTCCAACTATTACAACCTTTGAGCCTTTTAATGTATTAGCTAATTTAAGAGAGTTAGGAACAATTTCTTCATGGTCACGCATAGTAGCAATGTATTCTAATGTAATCAATGCCCCCTCTATAAAACGGTGCCTTTCTCCTGTTAGGACGCTAAAAAGCCTTCTTCCTAAACTTGGCTGCATCATATTATTTATTCTTTGAACAACTCCAGCTAGCTGCTCACTGCTAACATGATCAAAAAATGGTTGTTCATGTTTTTTCCAAGCATCAACAGTCCATGCAACATTACCTAGAGGAAATCCTCCTCCTTGTACTCCATAACTAAACATGTCTCGAGCAAAAAGTATTTCCCCATCTAATCCATATTTTTCACAATAAGACCATTTAGGCCCTTCAAGTGCATGTATATTTTTTTCTTTACCTCTACTTACAAAGATACCTGCCGCCTCTGACTCATATCCTCTTGAAATTCCTGTTGATAATCCACGCGCAGTACTTACATATGCACTAATATCATCAGGTTCACCCTCAATCAATAAATGATCTGCATGACGAATTACTTTCCTAAATTGCTTTCCTGTTTCTGCAACAAATCCTTGGTGCATTACTCCGTATACAACTACATCTGATCTAACACGCCTAGTAAGTGGTTCAAGAGGATTAGATACAACACCTTTTCCATCTGTTTCTTTCGTCATATTAATTAGTTTAACAAATTTTTATAACTTTGCCATTTTTTCACTAAATGCGTGCGTTATGGCAATGGCAAGAGCATCTGCTGTATCATCAGGTTTTGGAATTGAGGAAAGTTTTAGTAAAACTTTTACCATTTGCCCCACTTGTGCTTTTTGAGCCTTACCATAACCTGTTAAAGCCATTTTTACCTCTAATGGATTATAAATTGAGACTGGAAGACTGCTTTCTGAAGCACAAAGTAAAATAACACCACGTGCTTCACCTACCATAAAAGCTGTTTTAGCATTATTGCCAAAAAATAACTCTTCTATAGCCATAACGTCTGGTGAATATTTTTTTATTAACTTAGTTATTTCTTTATGAACAATTTCAAGCCTTTCCTCTATTTTTTTATCATTAAATGTTTCAATACAACCAAAGCTTTTAGTAGTTAGCTTTTGACCTTCACTTTCTATAATTGACCAGCCACATCTTCCAATTCCAGGATCTATTCCTAATATCCTCATAGTTACAGCTTATAATACCATACTTGTGTTTGAGAGCGGTTTAAGGTAGAATTAATCCTTATGAAGCATGAAAAGCTAAAAGTTGAGAAAAGAAAGATCTTAGGAAAAGACGTCAAAAAACTTAGAAGAGAAGGAATTTTACCAGCTAATGTTTATGGAAAAGATATTAAATCTACAGCTGTTCAGCTTCCTACAAAAGAATTTAGCGATCTTTATGCACAAACTGGTGAAACAGGATTAGTTGATTTAGATCTAGAAGGAGCCACAATTCCAGTTTTAATTCAAAATGTATACAAGAACTTCAGAGGAAACTATCTTCATGCAGACTTTTTTAAAGTAAACCTTAAAGAAAAAGTTAAAGCTAACGTCCCACTTGAAATTATTGGTGAACCTAAAGCAGTTACTGAAAAGATTGGTATCTTAATGAATATTCTTTCAGAAATCGAAGTTGAAGCATTACCAAGTGATCTTCCAGAAAAAATTGAAGTAAATGTTGAATATTTAACCAATATTGATGATCAAATTACAGTTAGTGACCTTAAAGTAAACCAAGAAGTAACCGTTCTTACTGATCCAAACCAAGTTGTATCTAAGATTGCTGAATTAGTTACCAAAGAAGCAGCAGAGCAAGCAGCTGAAGAACAAGCAGCAGCTGAGGCAGCCTCAACAGAAACAACTGAAGGAGAAGCACCAGTAGAAGATCAGGAAGCTGAGGGACAAGCTCCAGCAGAAGGCGGAGAAAATAAAGCTGAAGAAAATAAGGCTCCTGAAGGTCAATAATCTTTACTTATTATTTTTTCCTCTAAGATTTTAGCTTCATTTAGATCAGGATTTAAAAACAAAGCTTTATTAATATATTTTCTAGCGTTCTCAAAATCATTTAATTGAAAATATAGATTAGATAAATTTAAGTATGCATCTGGATATCCGCTGTATTTCTCAGAAATTGAATGCCAAAAGTTAATTTTACTTTCTAAATCTTTTCTTTGTGTGTGCAAATTTTGATATTTTGTGAAATTTTGGCCAAATTCAAAACTTACATAAGCCATTAATCCTAGCAACAAAATTACCACAATAAAAGTTAGGACAACTGATAAATAAGCATAAAATTTAGTTGATTTTGCAGATGGTTTTAAATGCAGCTTTTCGGTAATTATTCGGTAAATACTCGGGAATTCTAGCTTTGATGATGTTTTTTTATTATCTTTCATAGGCAGTTGTCCCCTATTTTACTGGCCAAGGGGAAACTATTAAATGATCTTTTTCCCTCCATAGCCTTTCATATATCTCCTCTGTTACGAAAGGCATAAATGGATGAAGGAGCTTGAGAATTATTAAATATAGACTTGATAACGTGTTAAATGAATCCTCGTCTACCCTTTCTTTTACATCCTCTATGTATTTATCTGCAAACTCATGCCAAGCAAATTCATAAAGGTTTTGAGCTGCATGATTAAAATCATAGTTTTCTAAAAGCCTTGTTACGTCTTTTGCTAAAGCTTTGGTTTTTTTTACCATTTCTTTATCATTTTTGTTTTTTGCACTCTTTCCAAGCTCTTCAAGGCTAATACTTGCTGGTTTTAGACTTTCTCCAGCCTTAAATTCAATAAACCTAGCCATATTCCAGAGCTTATTAGTAAATTTACGCATAGCATCAAGCTTTGGGTAAGATAATGCTTGATCGTTACCAAAAGCTGTGCCATAAACTAAAGCAAATCTAACTGAATCAGCTCCATACTGATCAACCATTTCTAATGGATTAACAACGTTTCCTTTACTTTTACTCATTTTTTTACCAAGTGGGTCCTTAACCATTCCATGAAGTGCTACATCTTTAAAAGGTACTTCTTTATTTACGTACAGACCAAGCATAATCATTCTTGCAACCCAGAAAAGTAAAATATCATACATTGTTTCCATCACTGAAGATGGATAAAAAGTTTTGAAATCCCCTTCACCTGAAGTCATAAGCGTTGCAAAAGACCATTGGCCTGAAGAAAACCATGTGTCAAAAGTATCTTGATCCTGTACTAGGTTATTTCCCGAGCATTTCCCGCATTTATCCCGAATCTCACCTTCTGTAACATTCCACGTGCCACAATCGTTGCATTTAAAAGCAGGTATTCTAATTCCCCACACTATTTGCCTTGATATGTTCCAATCTCTAATATTTTCTAAAAACTGTAAAGAAGTTTTTGCATGCCGTAAGGGATACATTTTTACTTTTTTTGATTTAATTGCTTCAATTGCTGGCTTTGCCAAAGGCTGCATTTTTACAAACCATTGCTCTAAAGGTAGGGGTTCGATTGGATTTCCACATTTATAACAAAGGCCAATTCTATGGGTATAGTTTTCATCAATTTTGTCAATTAAACCTTTAGCCTGCATTTCTTCTATAACCTGTCTTCTAGCTTGCTTTACATACAAACCCTTGAACTTACCCGCTTTCTCGTTCATTGTGCCATCGTAGTTAATTACACGAACCAAGGGGAGGTTGTGTCTTTGTGCTACCTCAAAGTCATCGAAATCATGAGCTGGAGTTATTTTTACAACTCCTGTACCAAATTCCATGTCAACAAACTTATCTGCAACTACTTTTATCTTTGCACTTCCCAGTACGGTTTCAATGTCAATTTCTTTACCTATATATTGTTGATACCTTTTATCATCAGGGTGAACAGCTACGGCTGTATCTCCAAATTTTGTTTCAGGTCTTGTTGTAGCTAAAACAAGTGGACCATATTTAATGTAATAGAGTGGGTTTTTTCTTTCTTCATAGATTACTTCAAGATCAGAAAAGCTTGTACCATCATACGTGCAATAGTTAACTAATCTTTCTGCTCTATAGACTAATCCATCATCATAAAGATTTTTAAATGTTTTATAAACTATTTTTATAATATCTCCATCCATCGTAAACTTTTTTCTGCTCCAATCCAAAGAAAAACCAAGTCTTTTTAGTTGTCCTTCCATGATTGGCCTATTTCCCTGAACAAATTCCCAAATCATTTTGTATAAAGTCTCCCTGTCAAAATCAAACCTAGATTTGCCTTCTTTCTGAAGTTTTTTCTCATAAACAAATTGCGTTTCAAAGCCCGCGTGGTCTGCGCCTGGTAACCAAAGCGTCTTATCTCCCAACATTCTATGGAATCTTATTAAAATATCCTCTATTACATACATTGCGTGGCCAAAGTGAAGAGGTGCGTTTGCGTTAGGAGGAGGTAATATTATTGAATAAGGTTTACCTCTAGGATTAATCTCAGGCTTAAAATAACCTTTTTCTTCCCAAACCTTATATATTTTTTGCTCTACGTCTTTATGATTATATGACTTATCCATTAAGCTATTCTAGCATAGCTTCAAGTCTTACTCAATTAACCTCAATTAATTTGTATCCCCTCGTCTTAATTGTTTGAATTTCAAAATTGTTTTTTTGCAGCTTTAATTTGTTCCTTACCCTTGCGACTAGCTTATCTATTGCCCAATCAGAAACACCCAATTCTTCTTCCTCCGGCCAAACTACATCAATTATTTCTTCTCTTTCACAAATCTTATCTTTATTTTCTTTTAGAAAAGTGACTAGCAAATTTTCTTTTTTACTAAACTCTTTACTTAAATCTTTAACTGTTGCTGTTTTTCTCTTTTGCCTTACATAATCTTCAAAAAGCTGACTAAAAATATTGCTTTTAGGGTTATTTGTTTTAATAAATCCTGTATTCCATAAATATATTGTTTTCTTCTTTTCTTCAGGCAAAATTCTTTCATTGTTAACAACTTTTAAAATAACTTCCTGATGTGTTTTATCAAGACTTTCCCACAACTCTTCTGATTGGAAATTAATCCTTTCATCATTACCTAAGCCCAAGTAGATATCTTCTCTTGTTTTTATCTGTACCTTACTTTCGTGTAAAAAAATTAAAGCAAGTTGTAAATATTGCATATATCCATCAACGAGTTCAAATAAATAGTCTTTTAAATCTTCAGGGATGGATACTCCAAATCTTTTTTTATAAGCCTCAAGCACTATTCTTACATCATCTTTTTTTGCAGGAGGAATATAGATATTTTTGAAAAAGACCGTCCACGATGTCTTTGGCAAAGCCAAAGGAAAAAGTTTTTTTAAAGGCTGGTAGCTTGTAAAAACAAATGCAACCTGCTGATTTGATGCTTTAATTCCCTCTAGATTTGCAAAGAACTCTGTTGTTACAGAATCCTTCATCCTGTCAAACCTAAGAAAGAACAATGTGGGGACATATCCTTGTTCTGTAATTATTGACAGAGCAAGTTTTACGCTGTCTATAGTGTAAAACAAATCCTGAAGCTGAATGCT
>CAYYJP010000017.1:0-15283 GCA_964472285.1 uncultured Gammaproteobacteria bacterium
CACGAGCCCAGGAAGCCTCTCCTTTGTTGACTGCGTTTACCATTATTTCTGCCATAACCTTAGCTGTTTGACCGCTAATTGGAGTATCGACAACTTTAGACTCAATTTTGACATATTTTCCCTCATTATTCTCAACAGCTGCTACTATATGAGGCTCCATTCTTTTTCCCTCATTGGCAATTGCTCCAATTGATGTTAAAAGTTGAATAGGCGTAATCGAGATACCCTGACCAAAACCAATTGTAGCTAAATCAACTTCATAGTATTGGTTTTTCTCTTTTAAAGGCGCATAAACTTCTCCCTGTAAATCTATGCCTGTTGTATCTCCTATACCAAATTTACTAAGAAAGCTAAGCATTCCATCAAGACCCAGTTTTTTTGCTACAAAAACCATTCCCGTATTATCAGAATGCTGAATTGTTTCAATCATATTAATATCTTTTTGATATTTATCATTCCAGGTATGAATATCGTAGCCTCCGATTGAAATCGGACCGCTGCAAATATTACATTTTGTAGTAGGAGTAACAAGCTTTGCATCCAAGGCTGAAGACATAATCAAAGGCTTAAAAGTTGAACCTGGCTCATAAAGATCAGAAACAAAAGGATTTTTATATAGTTCTGGTTCATATTCATAGTATGTTGTGGGATCAAACGTAGGAAATGAGGCTAATGCTAAAATCTGGCCTGTTTTAGGATCCATAATTCCAATCATGCCTGAGCTTGCGCCATATCTTTCTATGCCTGATTTGAGCTTTTTTTCTACCAAAAACTGAATTGAGCGATCAATTGATAAAATTACGCTTTTCCCATCAACCTTTCCTGATGCTTCATCTAGTTTTGCCAGTATTGGCCTTCCAAAAGCATCTGTAAAAGTTTTTGCCGCTCCCCCTTCTCCTTTTAATAACCTGTCATAAAAACCTTCTAAGCCAAAATATCCTTTATCGTTTCCATCGTTATCTTTTCCTACAAAGCCAAGTAAAGCTGCTGCCATAGATCCTTCAGGATAAAAACGGGTATATTGCTCGCTGAAACCAACTCCTTTTAAGCCTAATTTCTCTAAATTCTGTTTTGTTTCAATATCAACTTTTGTTTTTATGGGAACCCAAACTCTATCCAATGAAAAACTTGCACTTATTGAAGCTATATCTACGTTTAATACTGAAGATAAAACCTGTGCTGTAGCTTCCTTATTAACAACTTCTTTGGGATTTGCAAAAACCTGATAAGAAACTTTATTTGTAGCAACTGGGAAGCCATCAGAGGTCTTAATTTCACCTCTTTTGGGAAGTATTTTTATAGCAGTTCCGTACTGAAGATCACCAAGATTAGAAAGTTCTTGAGCTTTTACTACCTGCCAATAAAAAAGCCTTAAAACTACAAGGAAAAAAGCAAAAACTATAACTGTAAGGCAGAATTTATATCTCCAATTCATCTTTTTGCGACAGGCAAACCGGAGTTTAACACAAAACTGGTTTTGCTATCTACAAACCCTAATTTTGAGGCCTTGGAAGCAACATTTGTAAGAGAAGAGTTTTCATAAAGCTTTTGGGAAAGTACTGCATTTTCTGTTTTTAATTTTGATGCTTCATCTTCAACCAAAGAAAGAGTTACCCCTGAGGTAGCAATATTATTAGAAACATAGGTTCTTATTACTGAAAGAACTACTACTGCGATAATTAAGACAAATATTAGTAAAACGCTTTTTTTCATATTAATTTTTTTCAAATATTCTCAACTTGCTACTTTTACTTCTAGAATTTTGTTTCATTTCTAATTCGTCTGGTACTATTGGCTTTTCTGTTATTATTTCTCCTAAACCTTGTTTCCTAAACTCTTTGAAAGCAATTTTTACTATTCTGTCTTCCAGGGAGTGAAAGCTTATTACTGCTATCCTTCCCCTTTTTTCTAAGAGTCTTACAGCTTGCGGTAATGCTTTTTCTATATTTTTTAGTTCATTGTTTACCGCAATTCGTAAGGCTTGGAATACTTTTTGTCCGATTTTGTTTTTGTCAAAGTCAGACAGTTCTTCCTTATACCCATAAGCTTTCTTAATAACCTCTAAAAGCTCATCGGTAGTTTTTATCGCCTTTAATCTACGCGCGCTACTAATAGCGCTAGAAATGGCACTTGCATAACTTTCCTGACCCAGTCTATTAAATAGTTCATATAACTCTCCTTTCCCTAGAATGTTAACTAGGTATTCTGCTGTTAGAACTGAATCTTTATCCATTCGCATGTCTAACGGCCCATTTTTTAAAAAACTAAATCCCCGCTCACTTGAATCTATTTGATGAGAAGAAACTCCCAGATCAAATAAGATTCCCAAAACTTTCCCAAATCCTTTTGAATGTGCAATTTCCTCTAAGTTTGAGAAATTTCCCTTAGCTAATACCAGGTTTTGGTTATGTATGTTTTGGGATACATACTCAATTGCATCTTGATCTTGATCTATTCCCAAAACTTTCCCCCCTAAGCTTAAAATCCTTCCTGTGTGTCCTCCTCCACCCAATGTAGCGTCTATATACTTTGCTCCTGGTTTAACTTGTAAAAGATCTATTGTCTTTTCTAATAGGACAGGTTTATGAAAGTTATTCATTTTCATTCCTACCCTTTTCTCCAACTAGCTTTTGTGAAATCGTATCTATGTTTTTCTCTAAATGTTTTCTGTACTGCTCCCAATGTTTCTTATCCCAAATCTCAACGTAACGTGACAAACCTATGAATACGACTTCGTTTTCAATCTTTGCATAGTCTCTAAGATAATCTGGAAGTATAAACCTTCCTTTAACGTCAAGTTCGACGTTGGAGGCGTTACCGAGTAGAAACCTTTGAGTTTCCCTGGTTTCGGACTGAATAAATGGTCTTCCTTCAGTTCCTTCGAGTAGCGCTTTCCAATTTTCTTCTGATACAACAATGAGTGAGTTTTCATATCCTAAAGTAACAATTAACTTATCCCCCAAAATTTGCCTAAATTTCTTAGGGAATGCGCTTCTACCTTTTTGATCGATTTTGCCTTCATGCTGTCCAATTAACACTTTCTCCTGCCTTTCTTTCTCCCACTTTTTCCCCTATTTTCCCACTTTTATATCATTCTGAACCAATTTGAAATACCTGTCAATAGGTAAATAGAGGGGTTTAGTGTATGTAAAACACTAAGTCACTACATTTAGTGATTTTAGTCAAATTACCATCTTTCCTTGTGAGGAGGACGTCCATATTGGGAAATTGCTTCTCTGCATCTAGTAGTCCACTGCAAAAGCTCTGGGACAGTTTGTATCTGTTGTAAAAGTATTTGTCTGTCGTATACTTGCTCTCCAATTCTATGTCTATATCTGACTCTTCCTTCAATTACTTCATCAAGTAATGGTTGAGTTGGTGATACTGAAAGTCTTTCTAAGGGTATGGGATTTAAAATAACTACTTCAGGCAAGGAAAAATCTTGTCCTTGATCTAATGTATCAAGATAAGTTTTAAGCGGTAAACCATTTGCTAAATAATGTAATTCTGCTTCTTCCATGGCCTTGGCGTCGTATGCAGCGTACATTTGAGCGAACAATTTATATCCATAATCGTAAACTTTGATTTCATCGCTTGAGCTTGTTTCAACTTCTAAAAGCATTCTACTAATTCCCACTTCTAAGCTTATTAGATCGTCCCAAGCATCTGGATAATGCTTATTTAATCTCCAACTTGCTGACATTGGATGAGTCAAGGCAAAAATTGCCTTTGGTGAACTAACATACGTTGTAGGACTGGTTTGAGGCATTAAACCTTTATAAGCACATCCGCCTGTGCCTTCTGAAATTTGCCTCCAAACCGCTGGACTTGTGTAATGATAGAAAATCATTATCTTATTATACTATAAGACTTTTATTAATTCTAGGTGTCTATAGGGAGTCTAAAGAAGCTGTAGATTGGAATACGCTGCCATCATCTTTTGTAATTTTAAGAACAACTTTTATATCAGAAACGTTTTTATCATAATGACAAACATCTGAACATGTACCAAGTGTAATATCTTTAGTTGCAGGCGTTTTTTTAAGATCAATTTGTCCAATTGCACCTCTTGGTACATTTCCTTCAGAAAGATAGGAGAGTTCATATTCAATTGCGGAAATACCATTGGTATTTTCAACTGTGACAAGTACTGTCTTACCACCAATTCCAGCTTCAATAGTTAAACCTAATTCATCAGGAGAAATAGTTGGAATTGGAATCTCTGTAGGTAAGATATTTGTATTAACTTCTTGGGTAAATTGCTTTGCATTCTTAATAAATACAAAACCTGCAAGGAGAACAACTACTGCAACTGTGACAATGCCTATTAACTGAAACTTTCCATTCTTTAATAAATTCGAATTCATTAACTTAAATAAAGCATAAACAAAACTTTTTTATCTGTCAATACTTCCTTACCTAGTTAAAGCTATGTTATAATAAAACACTAAATATAGGATATAAATTATGGATGAAAGAGGAGGAAATATGGGAAAACTAAGACATGTAGAAACATTAGGAGTAAATCCTGGAGCTCTAGTTATTTTAACTGGACCAACTGCTGCGGGCAAAACTGAAATAAGGGAACGAATGACAAAGGCGGAACCTGGTAAATATAAACCACTAGTAACAACAACCTCAAGACAAAGAAGAGAGAGTGAAAGAGAAGGAATTGATTATCATTTTGTATCCCCTACGGACTTTTTAGCTGGACTAGGCGCTGGTTTATTTGTTGAACACGCTGAATACGGAGGAAATTTATATGGAACTACAAAACAAGAACTCGAAAGAATTTTAGAAGGACAAACACTTATTTCAACCATGGAAATCTCTGGAGCAGCAACTTTTGAAACACATGTAAGAAGAGTCTACGATGCAGATACAGCTGAAAGAATACTAAGCAGAACACTTGTAGTTTTTATTGATCCAGGATCTATCGAAGTACAAAGAAAACGTTATGAAAAACGCGAAAAAGGATTAGGATCCTTTGCAGTACGTACTGTTCAAGACACAGACATGATAGAAGAATATGAAGGCAGATTTATTAATAGGGTATTAAACGAAGAAGGATTAGTTGAAAAGACAATAGCAGCAATTAAAAATTTAGTTAAAGAAAAATTTCCTGATTTAGAAAAAGATGAAAAACCAACTAGCTAATCTTCTCCAAAACATAGGAGCTTAAGTTTTCTATATTTATTCTCTCCTGTTTTGCGCTATCTCTATCTCTAACGGTAACTGTATTATCTTCTAAGGTTTGAAAATCAACAGTAATACAATATGGAGTTCCTGCTTCATCTTGAGCAAAATATCTTTTACCAATATTTCCCCTGTCATCCCATGCAGTCATAAATTGGGGTTTAAGATCTTCATAGATTTTTCTTGCTTTATCAACCAATTCAGGTTTGTTTGCAAGAAGTGGAAAGATAGCTGCCTTATAGGGAGCAAGTTTTGGATGAAGTTTTAAAATTGTTCTTCCATTATCTTCAACATAGCAGTCAAGTAAGAAAAATAGGGTTGATCTATCAACTCCACCTGATGTTTCAATAACATGTGGTGTATATTTTTCTCCATTTTCATCTACATAAGAAAGATTATGTCTTGATAGATCCCAGTCTCCTCTATGGTGTACTCCTTCAAACTCAGACCAACCAAAAGGAGCCTGGTATTCAATATCTTGGGCATATTTTGCATAGTGAGCTCTCTCATCATCTTCATGCTTTCTAAGACGAAGCTTTTTAGCGTCCATACCTAAAGACACATACCAATCCATTCTTTGGTTTTTCCAATATTCAAACCACTTATCCCCCTCTTGTGGATTTACAAAAAACTCCAGTTCCATCTGCTCAAACTCTCTGCTTCTATAAGTAAAATTACCAGGTGTAATCTCATTTCTAAAAGCTTTACCAATCTGTGCTATTCCAAAAGGAATTTTAACTCTTGTAGAAGAAACAACATTTTCAAAGTTTACAAAAGCACCCTGTGTTATTTCTCCTCTTAAATATATTTCTTGCTGTTTTCCCTCAACAATACCAAGATATGCTTTTACTAAAAGATTAAATTTCTGGGGAGTTGTCCACTCAGCCTTTTCTTTATGAGATTTTTCATGAGCTTTGATTTCATCATCTTTATCTGCTCTAAATCTTTGATGACAAATTTTACACTCAACTAACGGATCTGTAAAAGCGTCTATATGTCCTGATTTTTGCCAAACAGTTGGATTCATCATGATTGCAGCATCAATACCCACTACATCATTTCTAAGCTGAACCATTTGCTTCCACCATTGATCTTTAATATTTTTCTTCAGTAAAACACCCAAAGGTCCGTAATCCCAAGTTCCTGTAAGTCCTCCATAAATTTCACTTCCTGGGAAAATATACCCTCGTCTTTTACAAAGCGCTACAATTTTATCCATTAAGTTTTCCACTTACCTATGATATCAAATCTATTCTTAAGTTAAAACTAGGAAGAAAACTGATAGAGGATTGGTCTTGTTTTTAGTTTTCTTTCAAGTATCTCCTCTATCAAAACTCTTGTATTTATTTTAAGAGTTTCTGATTCTTTATAAAAACCAAGCAGTTTTAATATGTCAATCTCAAATTCATAAATAATGTCAGAAAGTTTTTGTGCATTTGATAATTTTTTCAAAGTATTACTAAGAAGTTCAAAAACTTCTTCATTTACCTGATTTTCTGCACAAAGCCCATCGATTAGTTCACAGATATGAAAAGCACTTCCTATTCTTTTTAAATCACTTTTAAGTAGTGAGAAATTTTCTAAAGACTCTGCTTCAGTTAGAATTGGCATGAATTTTGCTTGATGGAGATTAAGTACTGCGTGATTTAGAAGTTCAATGTGACCAGATCTTCTGCTTGAAATCTTTCTTACACCTTTTGCTTTTATCTGAATCTTACCGTAGGTTTTAGAAAAAACAGTAATTATTCTATCAGCCTCACCGACATTTCTTCTTTTAATTACTATTCCCTCTAATTTAAAGGACTTCATTTTATCTTAAGGTTAAGTTTAATGTCTTATCTGCGGAAAGTTTAAATTCTTCTAATTTCCTGCCATTAAGATTTACTACATATTCATTAGCACTTGTTCCAGGCTGTTTTTGAATCATTAATGGAAGAATAGATTTATCTCCAAGTTTAAATGGAAGAGTATAGATAAGAGTTAACTTTGCTACACCTTGAGGTCTTACTGTAATAAATCCTTCAAAGACTGTTTTTCCAAGCTCATCATATGTTTTCATTTTAACTTCAGATCCTTGGCTACTTACAAGCTTACTTCCCTTTGGAACATAAACTCTAAACCAATCTCTCAAAACTGCATTCAAGCAAAGATTTCCTCTTTCCAAGTTACAATCAGATGGAGGGAATGGATTTTTATAATTTACTGTAACTGTTTTTGTTATTGCACCATCAGAACCAGCACTATAATTCTGGGTTACATTTTCGGATACAAACATGTTTGATTTTGCTCCACCAAAGTTTGCTTCGTTAATATGTAAATAATCTCCGTCAAAATCCATAATTCTTCCTGCTGCATTAAGACCTTCTAGACCAAGCTGTGCTTGATCATTAAAGATATTAAAGAGAATATGTTTTTCTGAAATTTGAGTAAGCATTGTCTGGAATAATGGTCCCCAATATAGCTTTGGAGAAGATGAGAATGCTTTTTGCATAATTGCATACATAAGTTCACCTATAATATCTTTTCTGTTTTCCCTTGTTCCCTGAATTGGCCTATCAGCATATTCCTCTAATTCATAAATTACCTGAGGACAATCGCATCTTGGATCATTTTTGGTTGTAAATCTAATTCCACCTGCATCAATATCTCCTAAAATCTCCATTGCAGCAACGAGAGCCTGAGTATCAACAGCAATAATTCCATCGATATTAGTTTTTCCTCTAGCTTTGTTATATAACTTCATAAATTCAGTCATGGAAACTTTAAAATCAGGAGAAAGGTTACTATCTCTTAAATTTAAGACATTTACATTATCTAAGTAGTCAAGAATTGGAGCTGGAGCCTTTGCTTTTCCTGAGATTGTATTATCTAAATTATAGATGTCACTTGAACCTTCAACGTGAACTACTCCACTGTCTAATCTAAAGACTGAATAGGCTGTAATAAATCCACCTGTTGGTCTTATTTCTTTATCGTTTTGGAAAATAATTAAATACTTCTTATCATCTGGTTCTCCTAAAAGAACTGGAAGAATTTTAATAAGAGGTCTTGAATTGTTAATCAAAGTTACGCTTTGATCAGTAAGACTTCTTAGGTTTTCAAGTCCGGTTCTAACCTTCTTACCTGGACCAATTGCAGGATAATGTGAAGGACTAACTTGATCAATCTCTTTTTGTACTAAAGAAAGCTTATCAGCAATTTCATCAATCTTTGGAGTAATCTTACTCATTGTTCTAACAGCAGTTTCAATTCTTTGCTGAGCACTTCCACCAACAAAACTACCTTGTCCTTTAAGACCAAGTAGATCTGCGTAAGGCTTTATTGAATCAATCAAGATTGTTGCAGCTTCTAAACCCTCAAATCCTGCGTTTAAAAGATGGTCTGCGTCATTATAGTACCAGCTTGCAATAGGCACAAATTTTAAATATCCCATTGCATGGAGGTTTTTTTGTACATCTACTAAATTGTCTTTTGTTTTAGCAAGTTCTACTGAAGCAAGTTCTACATCTTGTTTCTTAATTGCATCAGCCGTAACTTTAGCTTGTGCGTAAGTTACTTTTACTGCCTTGTAAGTTTTCATTGCGGGAATAAATACTACAAGAGTTGATAGAACAATGAGTAATAATACGATAATCAAAGATACCTGGAATTTTCTATTTTTAAAAAGTCTTTTAAGGTTTTCCTTTAAGTTACCACCCCTTGGAGATGAAAATGTTTTTGGAGATTGAGCCTGTACGTCATTAGTAACAATTTTAGGAGTTTCAAAATTAATCTTAGATAGATCATCCATACACATTATCATATATGCAAATACTTATGTGTGTCAACTCTTTGAGCTACAAAGCACCTTTACCAGAAACCATAGCCCATGGGGTTTTTAGAATAATCCAGAGGTCATAAATAATTGATCTTTTTCTGACATATGTTTCATCCATTTTTATTCTTTTATCAAAGTTTATTTCACTTCTTCCAGAAACCTGCCAATAACCAGTAACACCGGGTTTTATGGAAAGTACTACCTTTACTGCACTTTTTGTATTAGGATACTTTTTTTGCTGTTCTACTAGTTCGTCTGGATAATAAGCTCTTGGACCAACTAAACTCATATCTCCTTTTAAAATATTAATAAACTGAGGAACCTCATCAATTGAGTGTTTTCGTAAAAAATGACCCACTTTTGTAATTCTTGGGTCATCTTTTAGTTTATAACTTCCTTTTTTGTATTCATGGAAAAGTTTTGAATACTTTGGGTTAGTTCTTAAGATTGAATGAGCATTTTGGATCATACTTCTAAATTTGTACATCTTAAAAAGCTTTCCACCCTTTCCAACTCTTTCAGGCGTATCAGCTAAAATTGGTCCTTTTGTATCCATTTTTATGGCAATTGAAACAATTAAAATTACAGGAGAAAACAAAATTAAAAGAGTAAGAGAAGAAACTATGTCCATTAATCTCTTAATAAGTTCGTATAAACCGCTCTTTTTTACTTCAGTATAAGGCATAAATTTAGGTTAAATCCTCATGTGGGGTTCCCGCAAGACTTTCTACTAGTTTTTTTATTTTAGGAACAGAGGTCTTGGGACAAACTAGAACCACATCGTCTGTTGTTATTACAAGCATTTGTGAAAGATCAATTCCAACAGTTAACTGTTTTGTGTAGTTAAACATTAAAGTATCCTTTGAATCCTCAACTATTACGTTTCCTTTTGTAACATTTTCATCTTCTGTTTCGCTTAAGGCTTCTTTTAAAGCCTCCCATGCTCCAATATCACTCCAGCCAATATCAACTGAGATTACGTTTCCATACTTTTTATCCATTCTTTCTGGAATTGCATTATCAAAGGATATTTTCTCAATTTTTGGATAAACCTCTCCTAAAACAGTTTCATATTCTGGAGTATCAACGGCCACATGAATTTTCAAAAGATCTTTATATAAGTCAGGAACCAATGTTTCAAATAAATGCCATAAAAATCTTGGAGTTGTAACAAAGTATCCTAAGTTCCAAGCATGATGTCCGTCTTTTACAAATTTTTCTGCAGTTGATAAATGTGGTCTGTATTGAAAAGCTGAAAAAGAATAAACAGGAATTTCCCCAAGATCTTTAATTTTTTCTCCAAATTCTATATATCCAAGATTTTGACTTGCAAATCTTGGCTTTTGTCCTACAAAAACAATCTTTTGTGGATTCTCACCAATAATTTGTTCTGCTGCGCTCAATGCATCTCTGAATATATCTTCTTTCTTTACTAAATGGTCACTTCCCCAAAGAATTACAAATGGCTCATCTGGAAATCTTTTTGCAAATATTGAAGTAACAAGTCCAACAGCAGGTCCGACATCTCTCATTTCAGGTTCAATAATAATATTTTCTTCTGGAAGTTCTGGAAGCTGATCTAAAACTATATGTTTATAATCTTTTCCTGTTGATATGAAAATATCTTCCCATTTAAAAAGAGGGAATAGCTTTTTAACTGCAATTTGAAGCATTGATTCGTCTCCTACTATTTTTTCAAACTGCTTTGGAGTATTTTTTCTGGAAAGTGGCCAAAGCCTTGTTCCTACTCCTCCTGCGAAAATAACTGCTTTCATAAATTCTTGTTGTCGATAAATGCTTTAATGCTAGTTTTAAAGTATTCTAAAGAAAACCTTAAAGCATTTTCTCTACATAATGTCTCATTATATAGCGAACTCTTAAAATTTTCCAATACTTTTTTTAAAGAATCACTATTTTGCTCGTCAAAAAACTCTCCACTAACCCCTTCTTTTACAATATCTAGTGCTCCTCCACCCCTATATGCAATGACAGGTCTACCGAAATAATTTGCTTCAATCATTGTTAAACCAAAATCTTCAAGGCCTGGAAAAACTAAAGCTTTAGCGTTTTCATAGTATTTAAAAAGCTCTTTATCTGATACATTTTTTATAAATTCAATATTAGGCTTTGCCAGCTGTTTTAATCTTTTTTCTTCTCCTCCACTTCCAATAATTTTTAAAGGAAAACCTAATTCGTTAAATGATAAAACCGCTAAATCTATTTTTTTATAGGAAACAAGTCTTGAAACAATCAGAAAATAATCCCCTGTATTTTTTGTTAGCTTAGTTTTTGGAAAATCAACTGGAGCAAAAATAACTTTAGAATCCCTATTATAGTACTTCTTTATCCTTTGTCTTACTTCGTTTGAGATTGCAATCATTCTATCCGGTCTGTAGGCTGCTACCTTATCAAATTTTCTTAAATACCAAACAAATGGGGCTCCTAAAAATCTAATTAAGCTATTTTTAAAATAAATATCATACCCACTCCACAAATATCTTGTTGGGGTAAGACAATAACAAATATGTGTTGTTTTTGGTTTTGTTATTACAGCTTTAGAGAATTCGCTTGTTACTGAAATTACTAAATCGTAATTATCAAAATTAAAACTTTCAAATGCTATTGGCATTAACACTGCAAAAAATTCATGTGATGATTTTGCCAAAGGAAAATTTTGTAAAAAAGAGGTTTTTACGGTAAATATTTTTGCCCATAAAGCATTTTTCTCATCATAAACAGAGGTATAAAGATCAGCATCTTTGAATATTTTTTTTAAAGAAAGGAGCACTCTTTCTGCCCCTCCCCACTTATTTACCCTATCGTATACTAACGCTATTTTCATAAATATCTAAAGTAAGTCTTGCCATTTTTTCCCAAGAAAAATACTGTACTCTTTTGTATCCTTTCTCAATAAGTTTTTCTACCTTACCTTCTTCTTCTTTGGCAAACTTTAATTTATCTTTAATGTCTTTAGGATTACTTGGATCAAAAAATACTGCTGCGTCTTTACAAATTTCTCTATGAACATCTATATCTGAAGCTAATACCAAACAACCTGCTGACATTGCTTCAACTGCTGTTAAGGAAAAACCCTCCATAAAGGAAGGAATTACTGTTGCAAGTGCATTTTTATATAATAAAAGAAGGTCTTCGTCATTTGGATTATCCATAAAAATTAAATTATCTTCTAATTTTAGTTTTTTTATTTCTTTATCAACATGTTTAAAGAAGAAATCTTTCTTTCCTACTAAAACAAGTTTTATGTCTTTATTTTTTGGTTTACTTACAAAATCCTTAAATCCAATAAGTAAATTCTCTACGTTCTTATGAGGATAAAAATTACCAATACGAAGGAAATACTTTCCTTTAACTAAAACCTTTTTACTCATTTTTCCAATTTTTTCAAATCCACCTTCATAGGTAACAATAATTTTTTCAGCATTTATTTTGTATGAAGAAAGCAAATCATTTCTAACTGTATTTGAAGGAACGATTATTTTCAAAGAGGTTTTTAAGGCATTTTTTAATACAAAAAGATAACTTTGTCTTTTAAGTAAATATAATGGATAAGGAAGAGTGGAAGCCCTACCTGTTTTAAACTTGTTTACTATTAAATCGTGAAGGGTAATAACATATTTTTTTCTATAAAAAAGTGGTACTGAAAAATAAGGAAAATGGAAAAGATCAAAATTGTAACCATTCAATAGTTTTGTAAACTTAGTCTGCTCAGAAATACTATGCCATTTAATATCTGAAATAACTACCTCCCACTTGCTATTTTTTATGCTTTTCTTAACGTTTTCTAAATCATTTGTTTCTACAAAAATAACATAATTATTTTTCTTATCAATTTTTGAAAGATTTGTGGTTAAGTTCCTAATGTATCTTCCAACACCTGTTTGACTCCAAAGTCTGGCATCAATTCCAATATGCATGTGCTCATTATACAAAGGATGAAGATTTATTACAAAGAAGACATGTAAATCTTATTTAGTTTTTCAGAGATTATTTTCCAATCATAGTTTTGTTCAACAAACTTTCTACTGTTAATCGTAAGCTTTCTATATAAACTTGAGTCTAGGGAAAGATCAACAACGCAATTTGCAAGATCATCAGCTGTTTGAGCTGCAAGAACGTGTACTCCGCTTTGAGCCTCTAATCCTTCAATTCCTAAATTAGTTGTAACAATACCAACTCCGGAAGACATAGCTTCTAAAACTTTATAACTTGTTCCTCCTGCTGCTCGAAGGGGGGCAAGCAAAATAAATGATTTTTTGAAAATATCCCAAGTCTCATCTTTATTGTTTGTGTCAAAGATAACATTTGGAATTTTATATTCTTTAAAGCTTTCTGGAAGATTTCTTCCAACAACCCAAAGTTTTAAATCTAACTCTTTATTTAGCTCACTAAACTTACTCATAACTTTTGGCCAGATTTCTTTAAGAATAAATTCAAGACTATCTCTATTTTGTAACCATTTAAAATCACCTATAAATAAAATTCTTTTTTCTTTGGGTAGTGTCTGAAAATCTCTAAATTTAAACTGCTCTGTATCTACACCATTTGGTATTACTGTGACGTGTTCTCTTTGCATTACTTTTTTCTCAACATTTGATACTGCAATAAGCTTATTTGCCCTGTCCCAAGCCTGTTCTTCTTTTTTCTTAATTTTTAATATATCGATAAGTAAAAAAGGTTTTACTAGAGGATTTACTAAATCCGCATATCTTTTATATACAAGGTATTCAATATTATGCTCTACTAAAACAACCGGAATTGTAACCTTAGGAAGATTTTGAAAAACATAAAATGTTTCAACGTGTATTAGATCAAATGTTTCCCTAACCATTTCATCTTTTATGGCAGTTTTCATTTCTTCACTCGTATGACCTGTTATTAAAAATGGGTTTGAGGAAAAACCAGTCTTTAGAATATTTTGAATACTCCATTGTTTTTTACGAGGAACTGTAACAACTTTTTTGCATATCTTTTCAACTTCTTCTGTATCTCTCTCTGTTTGAAAATCTCTTTTCTCACAGATTAAAGTAATTTCATTTTCTTTAGATAATTGTTTAATTAGGTTATACAACCTGATATGACCGCCTGAGTGAAGCGGAAAAGGAAGATATGAAGAGATCATTAGTATTTTCATGGTTTTTCTAAAAGATTAAAGATTACGTATCTATCTGTTGCTTCAACAATTTTATACTCAGTTCCAATACCTAAATCTTCCTCTGTTGGATTAACTAAGACTAGGTAGGATGCTCCCATTTTTACCATTTCCCTAAGGCCATTTTGGAAACTTGCCCATCCTTTTCTTTTTGTTTGGTATAAAAAGGACGTATCACCATTATAGTTTGCAACTATTTTTGCATTCTTTGGAGTTAACCTGTCAACTGCTTTACCAGCAACAATAATTGATTGATTATTAATGTTGAAATAGTCTCTTACGTAATACCAGCTAAATATTATTGAAAAAATGGTACAAATTAAAAAGACAGAGTAATAAACATATTTATTAACCTGTCCCAATGACTTTGTTAAAAATGCTCCACCAATTCCCATTGCTATACAAATACTTGGAATAATTAAGATTTGATAATAATCATGCTGAACATTTCCCCTAGCAATTACTGACATATAGATAAGTGAAGCGCCAACAAATGAAAGTAAGAATAAGAGATCTTTTTTAAGATTAAGTCTTAAGAAACCTAAGATTAAAAGAGGTAATCCAAAATATCCTAGAATAAGTTTTGAAATTCTTTCTCCAAAAAGCCAGTAAAAATATGCTCCTTTAAATCTTATGTTTCCTTCATTAAAAAGCCAATTACTTACAGGTATTCCTTCTGGAAAATTAGTCATCCAAATTCTCCATAGAATTAGCGGTATAACTGAGGAAATGCCAAATATGAAAAGTTGCCATTTTTTAAAAATAGAAAGTCCAAATTTTTCAAAGGCCATATAAACCATTGGTAAAGTAAAGAAAAGCGCATATGGTTTTAATAAAAAGCTTATGCTAGTAAATAGTAACGATGCAATAAAATATAACCACTTTTTTCTACTTGGCTTATCAACCCCATCAATCCAAAGACCAAAAAAATAAATTCCACCCAAAATTGCCATAACCATTGAAGGATCGGGAAGTATTGTTCTTGAAAAATAAATATTAAATGGAAGAAATAGAAAAAACATTAATGAAAGAAAAGCTGCTGATGCACCAAAACGTCTTTTAACTATTAAATAGATAAAAAGTGCTGAAAACATTGATGC
>CAYYJP010000018.1:0-11388 GCA_964472285.1 uncultured Gammaproteobacteria bacterium
GCCATAAAATATAAATCCTAAATTCATTTATCTTAGAATTTAGAATTTGTAAGCTTAATTATAACAAATACGCTCAAAAAGAGCAACTAATCTAGGATGCAAAAATATTACTTGATAGAATGTGTATATTTTTATATACTAATGCGCATGCACGAGCACGAAAAAAGAGGAAGTAAAAAAAGATCTTTAGCTGTAAACACAGCATTAAGGGCTTTTTCTTTATTAATATGCCCAGGAGATGACATACTTGCAGCTACACTTTTTTCCCAAAGCGCATTCAAAGGAAACCTTCCACCGGCAATTTTACCTGAAAAAACAAGATTAGTAACAGTTTACGAAAGTAAAATTAACGGGAAAAGAGTAATAGTTATTTAGTTAAAATAATAGAACCATTATCAGTAATTGCAACAGTCCTCTCATATAGTCCACCAAGGCTACCATCTTTAGTCCTTAAAGTCCAACCATCTTTATCTAATTTTAGCTCAGGCTTACCCATGTTATAGATTACTTCTACTGCAATAACCATTCCGTTCCTTAGTAAAGGTGTCTGATCAATAGGCTCCATGAGAAATCCTGGCACTTCTGGCTCTTCATGGAGTTCGTGGCCAACTCCGTGACCTACAAGCGTCTCTACAACACTGTAACCATTGTCTTCAACAATATCTTGAATTGTTTTTGAAATATCTCCAACATGATTTCCTACTACTACCTTTTTAATCGCTTCTTCTAATGCAATTTTTCCTACCTTTAAAAACTTTTCTTTCTTAGGGTCATTCGATTTACCAACAATAACAGTTTCTGACATGTCTGTATGAAAACCTTTATAGAAAACTCCACAATCTATTCCAATTATGTCTCCCTCTTTAAGTCTATAATCCGTTGGTATTCCATGAACCACAACATCATTTGTTGAAAGACATACAGTATAGTTGTATCCATCAACTCTTTTAAACCCAGGTTCTCCCCCTTTTTCTAAAATTAGTTTTTCTGCCAATTTATCAATTGCAATTTCACTAATCCCTTCTTTTATAAAAGCGATAAGCTCCCACATAACTTGTGAAAGGATTTGTCCACCTGTTTTCATTATTTCTATTTCGTTTGGGGTTTTAATATTTATCATTGAAGTCTAAAATTAAATTTGGAGGTTATTTACTATGTCTTCATGGATTTTTTCTATTGTTTGTTCTCCGTTTACTTCAAGTAAAACTCCCTTTTCTTTATAGTAATCTAAAACTGGTTCTGTGAATTTATGAAACATTTCAATTCTTTTTCTAATTGCCATAAGAGTTTCATCTTCTCTTATCTCTTCTCTTCCTGAAATTCTCCAAAGAGCTTCCCTATCTGAAATTTTAAGTAAAATTACTTTATCAATATCTTGATTAAAATCTTTTGCTTGAGATAATGTTCTTGGAAATCCGTCTAGTACATATCCTTTTTCATATTCTTCCTTTTGTAAATATTCTTCAACTATTTTTAAAGACTTTTCATCAGGAACCAAAAATCCAGCATTAATTAATACTTTTATTTGTCTTCCTAAAGGCGTATCTTTTTTTGATAATATTCTAAAAATATGTCCTGTAGATAAATATGGAACATGAATTTTTTCTCCAAGAAGCTTTCCCTGAGTTGATTTACCACTTCCTTGTATCCCAATTATGACTATTTTCATTTTGCGTATCCCTCGTAATTTCTCATTACAAGTTGAGCTTCAATTGCCTTAATTGTTTCAAGTACGACTGAGACTACGATAAGAATTCCTGTTCCTCCAAGAGCAAGATTTTGAACATTGGTAAAAAGTCTTGCGATTTCAGGCAGTATTGCGACTAAACCAAGAAAAAGGGCTCCTGCTAAAGTAATTCTGGTTAAGATGTAATTTAAGTAATGCGCAGTTGGAGTACCAGGCCTTATACCTGGAATAAAACCTCCGTATTTTTGAATCTCTTCTGCAATTTTCTTAGGATTGAAAACAACAGCAGTGTAAAAGTAGGTAAATCCTACAACAAGAATAAAGTAAACTGCGTTATATAAAAATCCTGTAGGACTAAACCAAACAGTAACTGTGGTACCAATACTATGCAATATTTGATTTGGAGAAACAACTAAGTAATTTGCAAAAAGTGATGGAAGTAAAACTAATGATACTGCAAAAATAATTGGTATAACGCCTGCCTGATTAAGTCTTAAGGGAAGATGTGTTGATTGCCCACCATACATCTTATTACCCCTTACTCTTTTTGCATAATAAACAGTTATTTGTCTTGTTGCCTCATTAACGATAACTATTGAAGCAATAACTGCAATTCCCATTACGGCAAATACTGCTACGTTGAAAAAGTTTTGTGCGTTGATTGTAGTTGCTGTTTGGGTAAACAAAATTGGAAGTCTTGAAACTATTCCAGCAAAGATTAAGAGTGAAATTCCATTACCAACGCCTCTTTCTGTAATAAGTTCTCCAAGCCAAACCATAAGCATAGTTCCTGCTGTCATTGTTAAAATCAAAGAAATTAAACCAATGATTGAAAGGTTATCTATAATACCCTGACTTCTCAAAAGTGCATACATACCAATAGCCTGAAGACCAGCAAGCGGCACGGTTAACATTCTTGTATATTGATTAATTTTTTGCCTACCAGCTTCTCCCTCTTTTTGTAAAGCCTCAAGTTTTGGGAAAATCATTGTTAAAAGCTGTAAGATAATCGAAGCGTTAATATATGGATTAAGACCCAAAGCCATGACGGAAAAATTAGCCAAAGTTCCACCAGAAAATACATCTAATAAAGCTAGGAATTGATTTTGAGAAAAAAGTGATTGAAGTTGTGCTGTATTTACTCCGGAGACTGGAATATGAGCAAAGATTCTAGTTACAAGAAAAATAAAAGCTGTAAACAATATTTTTTTTCTAACATCTGGTGAATTGATGCTATTTCTAAAAATTGAAAGTATTCTTTCCATCTATATATTATTCTACACTACCGCCAGCTTTTTTTATCTTTTCTGCAGCTTTTTTAGATATAGGTAATTTTATTATGTAAGATTTTGTTAACTTTCCATCTCCCAATATCTTAACCCCATACTCATTTGCATCATCCTTGCTAACTATCTTAGCATCAACCAATGTTTTAATATCAACAATTGTTCCCGCCTTTAAAAGCTCTAATGCCTTAATATTTACAATAACTGGGGTTTTCTTATATGAATGATTTCTATCTTTTCCACGTCTAAATGGAAGCCTTTTAATAAGTGGAAGTGCTCCTCCTTCAAAAGAAAGAGATCTATTGCTTCTTGCGTTTTGTCCTTTAGTGCCTCTTCCAGAAGTTTTAACACGACCAGATCCATGGCCTTGACCAAGTCTTCTCTTTGGTTTTGTTGTTATTTTAGATAAACTATTTAGATTCATGTTTTACTCTCTTTCTTTGTCCTTCTCTTTTATATCTTTCTGCAAGTCTCTTTAGAGCTTCTATAGTAGCATAAACATTACTTGCTTGGTTATCTGTTCCTAAAACCTTTGAAGAGATGTTTGAAATTCCAGCAAGCGATACTACGCTTCTTACTGCTCCACCTGCGATAACACCGCTGCCTGTTGGTGCTGGTTTTAATAATACTTTTGCAGCTCCAAGTTTAATATGAAACTCGAATGGAATAGTTCCATTGATAATGGGAACTTCAATTGCGTGTTTTCTTGCAAGCGTTGATCCTTTTCTAATTGCCAAAGATACGTCTCCTGCTTTTCCAAGACCTACTCCAACTTTTCCTTGCCTATTTCCAACTACCATAAGTACTGAAAATCCAATTTTGTTTCCACCTTTGGTTTTTTTAGAAACTCTACTTACTCTAACTATTTTTTCTTCAAAACCATCCTGATTTCTTTGATTATAATCTAATTGTTTTAATGCTCTATCCATTAGAATTTAAGACCTCCTTCTCGTAGTCCCTCTGCAATTTTTTGTACTCTTCCATGATATCTATATGAACCTCTATCAAATACTACTTCTGTTATTTTTTTACCAAGAACTTTTTTAGCAAATAATTTTCCAAGATCAAAAGCTCTATCTGTTTTCTTAGCTCCCTTTGCCTTAGCTAATTCTTTTTCACTTACGCCAACAATTGTTTTTTGATTTTCATCATCAATTGCTTGAACATAAATAAATTTATTAGATCTAAATACGGAAAGTCTTGGTTTTTGACCATTTCCTGTAATTTTAGCTCTTACTCTTTTTTGTCTGTTTATTTTTTGTGTTTTCATATTTATTTTGCTCCTGCTCCAGCTACTGCTTTTGCTGCTTTTCCAACTTTTCTTCTAATATGTTCTCCAACGTATTTTATACCTTTTCCTTTATATGGTTCAGGTGGTCTGATTGCTCTTATTTTTGCTGCTGTATTTCCAACGAGCATCTTATCAATTCCTGAAACTGTAATAACGTTTTCGCTAACTGCAAATGCAATACCTGATTCTGCTTTTATAATAACTGGGTGAGAAAACCCTAAAGATAGAGTTAAGGTATCTCCACCTGCTTGCGCTCTAAAACCTACTCCTGCAAGCTCTAATTTTGTTTCAAAACCCTCAGATACTCCTTTAACTAAGTTTGCAAGTATTGATCTTGTTAAACCAAATAAAGCTCTTGAGCCTCTGTCATTTTTCTTTTCCTGAGAAACAATTATTTGTCCATCTAAAACCTCTGCTTTTATGCCAGAAGGGATATGAAAAGACAAATTACCCTTAGATCCAGTAACCACTACATCTTGATTTGAGATGTTAACTGTTATTCCTTCTTTAATTATAATTGGTTTTTTTGCAATTTTTGACATATTACCAAATGGCAAACAAGACCTCTCCTCCTACTCCATTTTTTTGTGCATTTTCTGCAGTCATTACTCCCTTGCTTGTTGAAACAATGACTTTTCTTTTACCGCGTTTTTTAAGTTCTAATATTTTCTTAACTGGCTGATAAACTCTTAAAGATGGTTTTGAAATTACGATTACATCTGTTAAAACAGGGATTCTTTTTTCATATTTAATTACTGCTTTAAGTTGTTTTTTTCCTTCTAACACTTCTTCTTTTATTGATTCTAAGAATCCTTCTGAAACCAATACTTTTCCAATAGCTTTATTTATAGATGAGTATGGAAGTACAACTTCCTTTCTATTTGCCTTTGCGCTGTTTTTAATTCTTATAATAGAGTCAGATACTAAATGATTCATATATAATTTTTACCAGGTTGATTTAACAACTCCTGGAAGCTCTCCTTTCTGAGCTAATTCTCTAAAACAAATTCTACAAACTCCAAATCTTCTCATAAACCCACGTGATCTTCCGCAAATATTGCAGATACTTTTTTCTCTTGAAGAGAATTTTTGTTTTTTATTAAATTTTACTACGTTTGATTTTTTTGCCATATTTTATTTTTGAAAAGGCATTCCCAGTGCCTTAAGTAATTCTAAACCGTGTTCATCTGTTTTTGCTGTTGTAACAATTGATATTTCTAACCCTTGTGCTCTCTCTACTTTACTTGGATCGATTTCTGGAAAAACTGCACCCTCAGGAAAACCTAAGGTATAGCTACCATGACCATCAAAGCTCGTTGTCTTAACTCCATGAAAATCACGAAGTCTTGGAAAAACTATTAACGTCAATTTTTGATAAAAATCATACATTCTTTTTCCTCTTAAAGTTACCATAAGAGCGATTTGATCTCCTTCTCTTAATTTAAAAGATGAAATTGATTTTTTAGCTTTCATAAGCTTTGGTTTTTGTCCTGCAATTAGAGCAAAAATTTCTGCTGCTTTTTCAATATTTTTTTTGTCAGCAACTGCATCTTTTACTCCCATGTTAATAACAATTTTAGAAAGTCTTGGAATTTCATGAACATTTTCGATCTTAAGACTTTCCTTTAATTTATTTAAAATTTCCTTATTAAAATTTTCTTGTAAAGAATTAGTGTTATTCATATTTAAACCTCTGATTTACATTTAAGACAAATTCTTGATTTTGAATTTTTCTCTATTTTGTATCCTAGTCTTGACTCTTTTTTACATTTTGGGCAGATAAAGACTACACTTGAGATTGGTAATGGTTTTGTTAAAGTCACAATTTCTGATGGTTGCTGTTGTGACCTTTTCTTCAAATGTCTTTTATATTGATTAACATTTGGAATCAAAACCTTTTTTTCTCTTGGTAAAGATTTTTCAATCTTTCCAGTCTTTCCTTTATCTTTTCCTTTTATAATTTTTACGTTATCGCCCTTTTTAAGTTTCATATTATACTACCTCTATTGCCATGCTGGCTATTTTTGCAAACCCTCTGTCTCTAATTTCTCTTGCGATTGGTCCAAAAATTCTAGTTCCTATTGGGTTTTTATCTTTTGCATTATCAATTACTACTCCAGCATTTTCTGAGAATCTTACATATGATCCATCTAGTCTTTTATGCTCTTTTCTTGCTCTTACCAAAACTACTTTTACAATTTCTCCCTGTTTAACTGCTCCTGTTGGAATTGCGTCTTTTACAACACAATTTAAAACGTCTCCGATATACCCGAATTTTCTCCTAGATCCTCCAAAAATATGGATAACTTGTAAAATTCTTGCCCCACTATTATCTGCTGCCTTAAGCATTGTTCTGTGTTGTATCATATTATTTAACTACCTCCAAAATTTTAAAGAATTTGTCTTTGGAAATCGGCTTTGTTGACACAATTTTAACTCTATCTCCTAAATTCAAAGTTTGTCCTTTAGAATCTACTTTATATTTTTTTGTTTTTTTCATTAATTTCTTATACAGTGGGTGAGCAACTTTTCTTGTTACTTCAACTACTACTGTATCCTGTGATTTTAATGAAACTATTTTTCCGTTAATTATTTTTTTCATTTGCGATCTCCTTTTCTCTTAAAGCTGTTAATATCCATGCTATTTCTTTTCTTTTTAACATAATTGATGTTGTATTTTTTAATTTATTTTGAGAAAGATCAAGTTTTAAATTAAAAAGATTATCCTTTGCATCCAAAAGTATTTTTTTTAATTCTTTCTCTGTTTTTGTAAATAAATCTTTTCTATCTTTTGTTTTCATATTAATTATTTTCCTTACCTACTATTTTTGTTTTTACATTTAATTTATGTCCTGCTAATGTTAAAGCATTTATTGCTACTTCTCTTGATACTCCACCTATTTCAAAAAGCATCCTACCAGGTCTTACTGGTGCCACAAACTCATGTACGTCTCCCTTACCGCTTCCCATTCTTGTTTCAGCTGGCTTTTTAGTAATTGGTTTATCTGGAAAAATTCTAATCCAGACTCTTCCTCCTCTTTGGGTATAGTGAGTAATTGCTCTTCTTGCTGCTTCAATCTGTCTTGAAGAAATCCAAGCTGTTCCTTGAGCTTGCAAACCAAACTCACCAAAAGAAATCTTTATTCCTCTATAGGCATTTCCTTTCATTGTTCCCCTCATTTGTTTTCTAAATTTTGCTCTTTTAGGAACTAACATATTTTACTTTTCCCCTTCCTTATTAATCCAAACTTTTACCCCTATATAACCTTTTTTAGTTAAAGCAGGACTGGATGCATAATCAATATTTTCTCTAATTGTTGACAATGGAACTGTACCTTGCTGTAATTTTTCTCTTCTTCCAATTTCAGCTCCGCCAATTCTACCAGATAATACAATTCTTATCCCTTTTGCTCCTGCTCCCATTACTCTTTCTCCAGTTGATTTAATTACTCTTTTTGCAGGAAGCCTTCTAATAAGCTGATCTGCAATATTTTTAGCAACTAAATATGCATCAAGATTTGGTTCTTTAATCGGCTCAACTCTAATATCCATTTTGAATTGATTTTTAGCTTGTTTTTTATCTAAAAGTTTTGCCAAAAATAATTTTAATTCTTCAAGTCCTGTTCCACCTCGTCCTATTACCATACCTGGTTTGGAAACAAAAGCTGTTATTTTAACATTATTAATACTTCTTTCAATTTGAATTTTAGAAATTCCTGCATGTTTTAATCTCTCCATTAAGGATTTTCTAATTTTATAATCTTCAAGCAATGTTTCTTTATATTTTTTGTCATCAAACCAAATACTTGACCAATCTTGATTTGCTGCAAGCCTTAAGGCTCTTGGATTAACTTTTTGTCCCATTTGTTTCTCCTTCCTTTTTTTCTAATATTATTTTTATATGTGATCCTCTTCTTTTATATGGATGTACTCTTCCTCTTGTTGATGGATGAAATCTTTTAAAGCTTGTTGCTTCTAAAACATCTATGGTCTTTATAGTTAAATCTTCAACGTTTATTTTGTTATTATTTTTTGCGTTTGCCACTGCGCTCTTTATGGTTTTACTAAGTGGAACTGCTGCTCTTTTATTTAATACTGAAAGACTGACTAGCGCATCAGCAATAGAAAGTTTTCTAATAGCATCTGCTATTAGTCTTACTTTTCTTGGTGCCACTCTAACTGATTTTGATACTGCAATTATTTCCATATTTTTATGTCTTACTTATTTCTCTTGCTACAACTCTTCCATGTGTTCTAAATGTTCTTGTTGGTGAAAATTCACCAAGTCTATGTCCAACCATTCCTTCTACAACAAAGACATTTATAAATGATCTTCCGTTATAAACTGCAAATGTGTGTCCAACAAATTCTGGTGGAATTTGACAAGCTCTTTTCCATGTTTTAATTGGAGACTTGTCCCCGCTTTGCTTTTGCATGTTTACTTTTTTAATTAATTTTGGATCTATGAATGGACCCTTTTTACTTGATCTTGACATTATTTTGTTCTCCTTTGTAAGATATATTTGTTTGAATACTTCTTTGGTCTTCTTGTATTACCAACTGCTGGTCTTCCTGCATATGTTTTAGGCGTACTCATACCAATTCCTGATCTTCCTTCTCCTCCTCCGTGTGGATGAGACCTTGGATTTTGAGCAACTCCTCTAACAGTTGGTCTTATTCCCATGTGTCTTTTTGTACCTGCTTTTTTGAATACTCTATTTTTTAATTCTTTATTTCCTAAAACTCCAACTGTAGCAAATGCATTTGCTAAAACTTTTCTTATTTCACCACTTGGTAATTTTACATGAACTACATTTCCTTCTTTAGCAGCAACTACAGCTGATGTTCCTGCTCCTCTTGCCATTTGTCCACCATGTCCAGGTGTAAGCTCAACGTTGTGGATAAAAGTTCCAATTGGCATTGCGGAAAGCGCCATTGCATTTCCTACTTTTATATCTGCTATCTTAGATGCAATTATAGTATCTTTTAATTTTAAATCCTCAGGACAAAGAATATATCTTCTTTGACTATCTGCGTATTGTATCAAAGCTATGTCAACAGTTCTATTAGGATCATATTCTATAGCTATAACTTTTCCTTTCATATCTCTTTTATCTCTTTTAAAATCAATAACTCTAATGAATCTTTTTTGTTCTCCACCTTGATGCCTAACGGAAACCTGTCCGCCTGCATCTCTTCCTGAATGTTTTGTTTTAATAAATTTTAATTTATTCATATTATTTACTTTGTGTTTCAAAAAGACCTATTTTTTGATCTTTTACTAATTTAACAATTGCTTTTTTAAAAGGAGATTTTTTAATTTCTGTCCTTCTAACTCCAGCTCTTACAGATCTTCCTTTAACTGTAATTGTGGAGATTTTTAATACGTTTACTTTAAATCTTTTCTCAACTTCTCTTCTAATATCATTTTTATTTGCTTCAACCGCAACTTTAAAAGTATATTTACCATTATTTGCATCAATCATTGATTTTTCTGTAATTAAAGGTGATAAGATTATTTGCGTATTCATATTTTATTTTAAAAAAGTCTCCTTTAATGCGTCTATTGATTCTTTCATAAGCAAAATTTTTCTTGCTCTTAAAACTTCATATGTATTTAAAAGATTTGAAGCAGTAATACTTACTCCTTTAATGTTTCTTGATGCCTTAACTACGCTGTCAAAATCCTTTGTTGGTCTTGGTGTTACCAATAGTACACCATGTTTTTTATTAGTTAATTGTAATTTTTGTAATAGATCTACCATATTTTTTGTTTTTGGTTCTAACTTTGTTAAACCTGCAACAAGCATTATTTCTCCATCTTTAACTTTTGAAGAAAGAGATGAAAAAAGTGCTTTTTGTTTTGCTTTTTGAGAAAGCTTCATTGAATAGTCTCTTTGTCTTGGACCAAAAGCTACTCCTCCACCGACAAAAATTGGAGCAGATGCTGCACCGTGTCTTGCCCTACCTGTTCCTTTTTGTCTATATATTTTTCTGGTTGAGATATTTACCTCTCCTCTTGATTTTGTTTTTACTGTTCCTCTTCTTTGGTTTGCAAGATAAACTCTTACAGCTTGCGTCATTAAATTTTTATTAATCTCTATTCCAAAAATCTCTTTTGGTAAAATTAAGGTTTCTGTTGATTTACCTGTTGTGTTATAGACACTTAATTTAAGTCCTGTTTCTTTTGGTAATTCTTTTACAACAGCTTTCTTAACAACTTTTACAGCTGCTTTTTTAACTACTGGTTTTTTTGTTGCAGTCTTAACTGCTACTTTCTTACTTGGCATTACCAACTACCTCCTCTTTGACTTCTTCTTTAACTTCTGAGGTTTCTGATTCTACTACTGGTGCTTCTTCTTGTGGGGCTACTTGCACTTGTGGCTCTGGTTCTATTGGTATTTCTGCTAGCTTACTTACTACTACTTCTTGTACTGCTTCTTGAGGCTCTTGATATAAAGCGACGTGCTTTTTATTTTCTCCTGTTTTCTTAACTACAACATAACTATTTACAAATCCTGGGACTAACCCTTTGATAAGAAGCATTCCATCATCTGTTACGCTAATTACTTCAAGATTTTTTACTGTAACAGTCTCTGTTCCCATTCTTCCTGCCATTTTCTTTCCTTTGTAAACTCTTCCTGGGGTTGTTCCTTGTCCGATTGATCCTGGGGCTCTGTGTCTATCTGATTGTCCGTGGGTTTTTGGTCCGCCTCTAAATCCATATCTCTTTACTCCTCCTGCCCATCCTTTTCCTTTTGAAGTTCCTGTTACATCAACTGTATCTCCTGCTGCAAAAATTTCTTTATAGTTAATTTCTGATCCAAGCGTTGCTCCTTCTGTGTCATCAATCTCTATTTCTTTTAAAAAGCGGGGTGTACTTTCTAATCCCGCTTTCTTACTATGATTAACAATTCTTTTTTTAGCTTTTTTATTTGTGCCAATTCCAAGCTGAAGAGAATTGTAGCCTTCTTTATCTAGCTTTTTAATCTGAGTGATAAAATTTCCAGCTACAGCCACGCCAGTTAATGGGATCCTTCTCCCATCTTGTAAAAAGCCGTGTTTTTGATATGTTTTTTTTCCTATTAATGATAATAACTGCATATTTAGCTTCCTCTTACAAA
>CAYYJP010000018.1:11398-13714 GCA_964472285.1 uncultured Gammaproteobacteria bacterium
GTGCCGCTTTACTTAACAAAAGTATTCTTAAACGCCTCTATGTAGCTTCGATCACCTCCGTTTGTATGATCATTTTGTACCCATAATTATATATGCAAACGAGCCTAAATGCAAGGGGAGGCTAAAATTTATTATATTCAATTTTTGAGGTAATAGAATTTTGTTTTTGAAGCATTGAATTTCTAATATTCTTCCTATAATAACTACCAACAACTACTTTTGAATAATCACTTACTTTTTGGATAAATTCTATTCCTTCTAAGTGATCCATCTCATGTTGAATCACTCTTGCTAATATTCCATTTGCTCTAAGAGAAAATTTTTGACCATTTTCATCTATTGCAGAAACTTCTACCTCTTCTGGTCTTACAACAGGACCGAATATTTCAGGCACACTTCCACAGCCCTCATAAATTAAATTACTCTTTTTAGATTTAAATGTAATTTTAGGATTTATAAATACTCTTAACTTATCTACTTTTCCAAGGTGTCTTGCTTTTGTTTTTCTTGGATGAGTTACAAAAACCATATGATTTTCACCAATTTGTGGAGCTGCAATACCTATTAAATCTGTTTTTCGCATTGTGTTTGTAAGATTTTTAATGAGTTTTTGGATTTTTGCGGATTTATAATCAAGAATTAATTTATTTTTTGCTTTAAGTAGTGGATTACCAGCTTCAATAACAACTTTTTTCATAAAATTAATTTTCTGCCCCCATTACTGCTTTTCTCGTAAGTGGTTTATGAGTAGAACTAAACATAATTACATTATCTGGCCTAACTGTTAATACATATCTAGATCCATTCTGATCAGTAAATGATTTTTCATGGTTTGGCATATTATATAATGGGTCATAAACAGTTGGCCATGGTTGATCATCATTCATCTCAGCAGGCTCATTAAAAGAGGAATAAGCAATTGACGATAACACATACCATGGAATCAAAGAAAAAGGTGGTAAAGTATCATCTCTTCCTTGATATACATGAAATGACGAATTTAATTGAATTGCTACAATATCATCCTGAGCTCTTTCATCTTCTTGTGTACTCGCAAGAACAATCATACTAAAGCTTTCGTTAGGAACTCTTTCTTCACCCGCAAAAATAAGGTAGGTCATATATCCAGGTATACCAGGACTATAATCCCTATATCCAAGATTATCAGCAATTCCTATATGTTTATCTGGATCTTGAGATATTTGCTCATATAATTTAGCCATGTATGGATCGTCTAAATTAACAAGATTAGCTAATATATCCAACGGAACATCAAATCTTTGCTGTTTTTTTTCTACTGCTTGGACTGCTGATGGTTGCGTTTCTGTATCAGAAGATGCTGCACGAGCTAAACCACCTGGATTAATTAACATGTTTAGTGCAAAAACAGTGGCTGCAATTTCTTTAGGTAAGCCCATAATAAACGTGATTATAGCATCAATAATGCATGTGTCAATAAGATCTAGGAGTTTTGGAGGGAATTACTTTATAATTTCACAGAAATTATGACACACGCGCTTCTCTTCTTCTTTTACGCTCAATTAATTGATGGGCTTGCTCAATTAAACCAAGCCTTTTATTAACTAGTTCATCTCTTGTCATATAAATTGCAACCGTGCCTTTTCCCTCTACTGCTTTTTTGGGATATACCAATGAAAACCCCAACTTATTAATAGCGAGTCTTGCGAGCCTACGATTCGTATTACCACCAATCAGATCAATATCAGCCAAGCTTGGATCATGTGATAATTCACCCGCTAAAGTTCTCATGTCGCAAGTCATTTCTATAAGTAAACCTAAAACATCAGCAAACTGACCATCATAAACATCAACTCTCCTTTTGATTACATGCAATTCAATAAATCTTGTACCTGCAGGAACAACACGTTGCCTTTGACCTAAACCAATAGTAGCATCTCGTTTCGTTGTCTGTAGATATCCACAAACTGCTGTACCGTTAAAAACGGTATCAGTTGACCATAATCCTTTATACGGAAAAGGGTCATACTCGCCAATGTTAAGCTTACGCTTAATAGCTCCTGTTATGGGAATTCTTAATTCTGGTTTCATAATTAAAAAGAAGTTTTAAAAGAATTACATCCTAATTTCGATGTTTACACCTGCTGGAAGCTCAAGATGGGTTAGTGAATCAATTGTTTTTTCTGTAGGAGAAACAATATCAATTAGTCTTTTGTGAACTTTAATTTCGAAGTGGTCTCTTGCGTTTTTATCTATGAAGGTTGATTTATTTACTGCATATACGCTTCGCTGAGAAGGAAGTGGTATTGGACCAACAACTTTAGCTCCGGTTCTTAT
>CAYYJP010000019.1:0-11605 GCA_964472285.1 uncultured Gammaproteobacteria bacterium
ACGCCTCTGCGCCTACGATACTAACGAATGTTGGGACAATAGGTCAATGCCGGGGATTTTTTTGTGGTCAAAATTAAGGAATTTAATCCTATAGTTAACATTTTAGCTTCAAAAATATATAATATCCTCTTATGGAGAGAGGAAGAATAATAGATCCACAACATATTATCTTAACTAATGCAAGACTTGCTGGAGTAGATCCAGAAGTTATCTTAGGAAGAAGTCGTGAGTCTTCAGTTGTTACAGTAAGAGGTGAAATTCAGGCTCAATTAAGAGAAAAGGTTTTAGTTTTGCAGAAATAGGAGTTCTTACTGGCGGAAGACATCATACGACTGTGCTTAGCAATGTTAGACGAGCATTAGCACATAGGGAGTCACAATTAGTAAATCCAGATACTGTTTTAGATCAAGCTCAAGGATATCTACAAGATAAGTTTCCAGGTGTTAAATTAGATGATTCTGGTAAAACTGGCAGTGCAGTTCCTAGGCAGGCATTAATTAGACATTTAGTTATTGATTTTGGTTTAAGTTCTGATTCTGTTTCTAGGATTCTTAATATGCATACATTAACTATTAGGGCAGCATTAAAAAAAGAACCTGATTTTTTTGAACAGCAAGTATTAAAATGGAAGAAAAGAGAACAACAAGAGCTTCAAAGAACAAAAAGAGATTTATTTGTAAAAAAAGCAATTGAAGTTGTTGCTGCTCATTACTTACTAGATTCTTCTGATGATATGTTTTCAAGAACTAGGACAAAACGTTTAAATCATCCTAGACAAACATTAATGTATATTTTATTTAAAGAAACTGACTTAAATCTTAAAGAGATTGCAAGAATATTAGGTAGAAGTGATCATACAATTACATTGAATGCGATAGCAAGAGTAGAAAAAGCCTTAGAAGATGATGAAGACCTTGGTGAAAGAATAAAAGCTTTAGTTGGGGAAATAAAATCTCAGGTTGAATCTTCTTTAAAATAGTCTTCAAGCTCGATTAATTTGTGATATATTTAGATTAATGTTATCTAAAAAGGTTTTATTTAGTTTTCTGCCTTTATTATTAGTAATAATACTCGCATTTCTACTTCGTTTTATTTGGCTTGATAGAATCCCAACTGCAATTGGCGGAGATGAAATTGTTTATACTTTAAACGCAAAAGCCTCATTTATAACTGGTCATGATATTTTTGGAACTTGGTCTCCTCTAAACGGTCTTTTGTTTCAGTATCCCAAGGGAGAAGCTCAGGCTGAGATTCCATATATTCTTAATTCATTTATAGTTGGACCGTTAGATTTTTCACTTTTTGCCTCAAGGCTTCCTAATTTAATAATGGGAATATTACTTGTGGTATTTATTTATCTTTTTGTTAGAAAACTTTTAGGCAAAAAAGAAGCGCTATTTGCAGCATTAGTAGCATCAGTTAATCCTTGGTTAATCTATATAGGAAGAACAGCATATGAAGCAACACCTGCAATGCTTTTTTACTTTATCTCTTTTTATATACTCTTGAAGGCAAAAGGGTGGAGAATACTTATAGCTTTCCCTTTTTTAGTGGTTGCATTTTATTCATATATTGCAACTAAGCTAATTTTTCTTCCCTTCGTTTTTATAGTAATTAGCTACGTATTTTTCTATATAAACAAAAAACAATATTTAAAGCAGTATTTATTACTCTTTAGTCTTTGCCTTTTGTTTGTAGTATTTTTTGTAGTTTCTTTGAAATTAAATCCTCAAACAGCAAGACTCGATGAATTACTAACTCCTTTTGATCCTGCTATATCAAATGAAGTTGATGCAATTAGAAAGACTTCTATTCAAAATCCTCTGATAGAAATGTTTGTAAATAAGTACACTCTTTTTACAAATATTGTCGCTACAAAAACTCTTAAAAGTTTTTCTTTTGATTATCTTTTTGTCTATGGAGATGAGTTTTTCTCTATTTATAGGCACGGTATGTTTTACTATATTGATAGCCTATTTGTCATACTTGGTGCACTTTTTATGTTCGCTAAAAAAAGAGCAATCTTTTTACTTTTATCCTTACTTTCGTTAATCGGAATAGTGCCTCAAGTTCTTCATACATCAGATGTTGGGAATTTCGCAATCCATATGACAATGACTTTTCCATTTTTAATTATTCTCACAGGTTATGGAATTTGGGAAACGATAAATTATTTTAAGAATAAAAACTACAAGCTTTTTGCAACCCTAGCTATATTGTTAATTTATTTTGTTTCTGTTCTTAATTTTGCCAATATTTATCTTTTTTGGCATCCAATTCAAGGCTATTTTGATTTTCCTTTAAGGGTTGTCTCTTCATATGCCCTAAGAGCTTCCCAAAATCAAAAGGTGACCATTTACTCAACTGCAAGTTTCGATATTTTCAAAAAATACCTCTTTTATACAAATAACTATAACAAAGACACTGCTAATCAAATTACAAAAGACTTAAATAATGAAAAATATTCTTTTGGAAATGTGACCTTTATTTCTTGTAATACTCCTTTAACTAAGGAGAATAAAGATAATTTACAAATAGTTGATGTAAAATGCGCCGAGGAAAAAATTAACTTACCCCATTTAAGTATCGCAAGACTAAAAGATGGAGGAGAAACCTTTAAACTCTTTAATGATAAATTATGCAAAGGAGTAAGTTTAAACCGGTATGCGTCAAATATGAAGATTTCTGATTTTAAGATAGAGGGATTATCAAATGAAAAGTTTTGCCAAACCTATATTACTTCTTTGTAGACTTTCTGGCCACAACAACACAGTAAGTGAATAAGTCTTTAGGTCCAAAATAGAATCTTGTTAGTTTAAAGCCACAGTCTTTTAATAAGCTTTCTACTTGTTTTTTAGAAGAAATTAATGAAACTTCATCTGGGTGTAGTCTTATTTTTCTTATTAATATGTCATTAAGTAGAAAATGTAGTGTATTTAAAAACATTACTGAAAGTCCGTATTTTGGAGGCCAGAATAAAACAATTTTTCCATTTGGTTTTAAGACTCTTCTAAATTCTTCAAATATCTTTGTATTTTCGCTACCTGTAAAGTGTTCGTGAACCCCAAGATTATATATTCCATCAAGTGTTTCATCTTTTACTGGAATTTCAAAAATACTTGCTTTTAATACTTTTGAACCTTGTCCATTTACAGCTTTATATATTTTTAAAGCTTCACCGGAGATATCTAGTGCGGTAATGTCAAACTTTTTTGCAATATCTTCATCAACTTGTCCTGATCCTGATCCAGCGTGGAGAAGTAGGTCGCTTTGTTTAAATTCTTGATTTATAAATTGATTTAAAGATCTTTTAATAATAAATTGTCTGTAGAATGAGGCAATTACTCTATATGTACTTTGAGAAGCGGTTTTTTTCTTGGTCCAATACTTGTCCCAATCTTTCTCTTCACCTTGTCTTTTAGCTTTTGACATTTTACGATTATATAAAATTAAGCTTGTGTAGACAAGATGCAAGTGGTATACTTGAACGTAATCTTAATTTAAGAAAGGTAAATAAATGAATGTCTTCTCAAAAAACAAATAAAGCATTAACAATGGCCGATTTAATGAAATCGGTTAAAACAAATTTTGTCAGTCCCCACAAAGGAGATCTACTTGAAGGAACAGTTAATAAATTAACATCTTCAGAAATTCTTATTGATATAGAAGCAAAAAGTCTTGCTGTTGTACTTGAAAAAGATAAAAAGATATTAAGAAGCCTTTTAGGTAGTCTTAAAGTAGGGGATAAAGTATCTGTTTCTGTTTTAAATCCAGAGTCAGATTTTGGAAACACAGTTGTTTCTTTAAGACGTTTTAATGAAGAAAGAGTTTGGGAAAAATTAGAAGCTTTCCAAAAATCAAAAGAAAAAATTGAAGTAACAATAGATGAGGCTACAAAAGGTGGCTTTTTAGTTTCCACAAAGAATGGAATCAGTGGATTCTTACCAAATTCCCAAGTCTCCTTCTTAGATGCTACGGTTTCTGTTGGAAAAACCTTAAATGTTTGCGTTATCGAATTGTCTCGTTCTCTTAAAAAAGTTATTTTCTCCCAAAAAGCTACAGTAAATAGCGAAGATTTTGCAAAACAGGTAGTAAATATTAAAAGAGGAGAGATAATCAAATCTACAATCTCAAATATAGCACCTTTTGGCATTTTTACTTTATTAGACACAAAAGATGGTCAAAAAACAGAAGGTTTTGTGCATATTTCAGAGATTGCATGGGAAAAATTAGAAAATATTCCCTCAAGTTTTAAGCCAGGAGATAAATTTGAAGCACAAGTTTTAGGAACTGATAAGGATGCAAAAAGAATAAATCTTTCTATTAAAAGATTAACGACTAATCCATATGAAGCAAAATTAAAAGAATTTACGCTAGATAAAAAGGTTAGTGGAACAATAATTAGAGTTTCCTCAAACGGTATAACAGTTGATTTGGGAGGAGGAATTGAGGGCGTTATTAAGAAAGAAAAAATTCCACCAACAGTTACTTATGCTCAAGGATCTTTACTTGAGGCAACTGTTTTAGAAGTTGATAGAAATCAAAGAGTTGTACTAGCACCAGTTCTTAAGGAAAAACCAATTGGTTATCGCTAGATACCAATATTAAATTTATGAAAGTCTCTACTTCATTCGTCTGCCAAGAATGTGGATATGAAACTCCTAAATATTTAGGAAGATGTCCTGAGTGCGGCCTCTGGAATACTTTAAAAGAATTTAAAATTTCAAATCCAAAATTAAAGCAAACCTCTAGTTTTCAAAACGTTGATTTAAAACCTCAAAAAATCTCAGAAGTTAGCTTTGAAGAAGGCAAGAGATTATCAACTAATTTTAGGGAAATGGATGAAGTTTTAGGTGGTGGAATAGTTTTGGGAAGCGTTATCTTATTAGCTGGTGATCCTGGAATAGGAAAATCTACACTTTTACTTCAGGTTGCTCTTAATATGAGTAAAGTAAAAGATGTTTTGTATGTTTCAGGAGAAGAATCCCAAAATCAGGTAAAACTTAGAGCAGGAAGGCTTTCCAAAAACCTTAAGGAAAATACGCTTTTTCTTGTTTCCTCTACTGATCCAGACGCAATTGCTTCGCTTATCGAAGAAGTAAAACCTTCATTTGTCATTATTGACTCAATTCAAACAATGCAATCTGAAAACCTTGAGGGTTTATCTGGAAGTATTGGTCAGGTAAGATATGCAACCAATCAATTTATAAAAGCAGCTAAAACTTTAAATATTCCTGTTATTTTAGTAGGTCACGTAACAAAAGAGGGAATGGTAGCAGGTCCAATGATACTTTCTCATATGGTTGATACAGTTTTGTTTTTAGAAGGAGAAAAAAACACAGGAACAAGAATTTTAAGAAGTCTTAAAAACAGATTTGGTCCGGTTGATGAAGTTGGAATTTTCTCAATGCAGACAGAAGGACTAGTTGAGGTAGTAAATCCTGAAAGTCTATTTTTAAATAAAGCAGTTGATGCTTCAGGCAGTGTTTTAACAGTTACAATGGAAGGGACAAGAGCTTTTTTGATTGAAATTCAAGCTCTTGTTGTTTATTCTAAGCTTCCTATGCCAAGAAGAGTAGCATCTGGCCTTGATTATAGGCGTCTTGAACTTATTTTGGCTGTTTTACAAAAACACGCAAGGCTTCCACTTGATTCAATGGACGTCTTCGTAAATGTTGCTGGGGGGTTTAAACTTTCAGACCCAGCCTCAGACCTTGCAATAGCCCTAGCTATATTTTCAAGTCTTAAGAATGTAAGTCTAGCCAAAACAGTTGCTATTGCAGAACTAGGGCTTTTGGGTGAACTTAGAGTACCTTCTATTTTAGATAAGAGAATAAAAGAGGCAAAAAAATTAGGATTTGATAGAATAGTAAGTCCTAAAGGATATAGAAACATATTTGAAGTAATTTCAAAACTTTCTAAAGATTAAATTTATATGGCAAAAAAACAAATAAAAACTAAGAAAATTAGTGAAGAATCAGTTCCAGCTGTTGTTCAAACTGCTGAAAGGGGAATTCATTTTTCTCCCAAATTTGTTGGAATTTTAGCTGAAGAGGTAGCTAAAACTGTTGCCAATAGGCTCTCAACATTTAGGCGTTCTCCTGTAAAAAAGAAAAACGGCAATGGTCATACGAACGCAATATTTCTTGATACATCAGCAATTATTGATGGAAGAATATTTGATGTTATTAATTTAGGTCTTTTAACAGGTGAGCTTGTTTTATTAGAAAGTATTCTTTTAGAGCTTAAGCATATTGCAGATTCAAAAGACCTTGTTAAAAGAGAAAGAGGAAGAAAAGGTTTAGTTTTACTTGAGAAAGTAAAAAGGGTAAAGTCGGTTAAGTTGGTAGTTTTATCTAGTGAAAAAGAGGTTTCCATGGGTCTTTCTAAGGTTAATGAAGTTGATGAAAAACTAATTTTTGCAGCTAAGTACAACAAAGGAAGAGTTGTCACCTGTGACTATAACTTAGAAAAAAAAGCAAGTATTAATGGGGTAGTTGCCATAAATGTAAATACTTTGGCAAATGTTTTGAAAATTATTGCAGTTCCAGGAGAAACATTACATATTAAAATTCAACATAAAGGAAAAGACATAACCCAAGGAGTAGGGTATTTAGATGATGGAACTATGATAGTTGTAGAAAATGCAGCCCTAGATCTTGGTAGAGAATTAAATGTTGTTGTTTCAAGAGTAATTCAAACTTCTGCGGGAAGAATCCTTTTTTCCAAAAAACTTTAAATTAATCCCTTTTTTCTCTTTTTTTCCTAATGTAGTAAGCACTTGTTATGAAAATTAAGATTAAAATTAAGCCTATTTTTGCAAAGTCAAAACTTCCTTGAGAGAAAAAACTAACATTTGAGAAGATTTCTTTATTAGTTTTCCCTAAATGAATGTAGACTTTTGCATTATAGAAGCCTGGGATAAGTATTTTTTGATACGGGTTAACTTTAATATCATATCTTCTAATACTTTCCGGAAGAGCATCTAGAGAATTTTCATTAAATATTCCCTTTGTAACCTTGTTTCCAAAAGGATCAAAGATTTCAATATATCCATAAGGAACAACGTGAACGTTTCCGTTATTTTCAAAACGAAGAATAAATGTATCCGGATGTTCAATTCCATCTCTTTGAGGCCTTAAGGATCTTATTTTTCCATCTTCAATTTCTTTACCTGTTGATGCCCTGACAAATAAAAGACTAGATAAAACTCCTCTTATTTGAACCTTTTTTTCATCTTCATTTTGTTCAAGCTCTGCTAGGATACTTGCATAATGTCCTCCTTTTGTAATTCTATCTTTATCTATAAAGACCTTTACGCTTTTTGATTCATTTGGAGAAAGTTGTAGTCTATTGTTTTCAAATGTTACCCATGAAGAAAGAGAGTATTTATAATTTTTAGCGTCCTTTTCTTCCAAAAAATTAATTTTATAGCTTTCTTCAAGCTCGTTAAAATCGGAAAGAGAAAGAGAAAGAGTGATATCTGCGTTAGTATTGTTTTGATAAGTTAATGTGTATTCAGCAGGATCAACGGCTAGATCAAGATGGATAATTGATGGAGTAACAGAAATTCCCTTTTTTTGAGCAAGTAAAGAAGGGGTTGATAATAAAAGAAGAAAGAGAGTAATAAATACAATCTTTTTAAGCATAGTATAATCATATCAGAACTTAACCTTTGTGTTAATATTTGCTATTATTTAGTTAAATGAAGAAAATAATTTTAATTATTTTAATAATGCTTGTGTTAATAAGCCTTTTAATAACCATAAATTTTGTTTTTAACCCATCACAAAAAAAGCTTACAGATTCGGAAAGGGAAAAAGCATTGTTAAAGATTTTAGGCAGAAAACCTAATCTAACAGATAGTCAGCCTAAAGGTAACACGGAATATAAAGGAAAGTTAGTAAGTTTTACATATCCTGCAAAAGCTAAGATTTATATATACAAAGATCCAAATATGGCAAAAAACACATCGGTTCTGGAAACTTTCTCTTTTGATATTGATAAGCCTCATCTTGTTTTTAATTTATCAGTTATGAAAAACGCAGCAAGTCTAAAAGATGTGAATGATATATCCGGTGTAAAGTTAAGACAAATGAATGGGTCCGGATATAAACAATCCGATGAAAAACTTGGTAAAAACAAAGGCTTGGTTTTTGAAAAATCTGGATCTCAGGCAGAAAAAAGCGGCTTTTTTCTAATTAATGATAAAATTTATGAAATTGCAGTTACGGGTAATAACTTAGAGGATGTATCTTTACTTTTTGATGGGATTATTACTTCCTTTGTCGTCTTCTAACTTCTCTTGAAATATAGATACTCAAGAGCTTTTTAACAATAAAGAACAAAACTATGCCTGCGATTAAAATTACTACTATTGCTTTATAGGGTATTACCCAAAAACTGACAGTTGAGTCAAGCGTAACATCTTTTTGTCCGTTATCAAAAACCAGAAGTAAGTTTGCAGTATATCTTCCTACTCTAAAGCTTGTAAGTTTATTCCAATTAATGGCTAACTTTTTAACCGGTTTGCCGTTAACATCAAGTTTTACCTGTCCGTCTTCGATAACATCCTCTCTTACTAAAAAACCATCAGTCCAGGATGATTCAAATACTCTTTTTGTCTCAGGAATTATGTTAGCAAGATTTTGGTTAACATCAAGTATGGCTATATCCTTACCGGAGTCATCGGTTATAAAGATATTGCCGTGTGGTCTTATGTGGATATTGCCGGAATTTTCTACCTGGACTTTAAAATCAATAGGCAAGTATTCATTTATAACGTTGTCTATTTTAAATTCAGTTATTTTTGCCTGTGCTTTTGCCCCCTCTTTTCTAACATTTAATAAAATTGGGACTGCACTTGCTCCTGTTAAGCTTGCACCTTGAGTGGTAGTACTTGCAATATCATGTTCAAAGGTAACTGCAAAGTAATATCCGTATGCTGCAGTATTGGGAACCTGGATTGTAAATACAACATCACTCCATTCAAGGGAAGGTGCAATAAAAGATTTATTAGTAAAATTAATCCAGTCTAATGACTGATCACTGTTTTCTTCATTTAAAGTTAAATCTCCAACTTCATCTCCTGCTAGTCTTTTAACACTGATTTTTAAAGGAAGAGGGGAGTTTGTATTGTTTCTGATCCTTATCTTTTCCGTTATTGTCTGTCCTGGGTTTGCAGAAAGATCAAGAAATACAGGAGAAACTGTTACATCATAGTTTTGTGGAGCTTGGGCAAGGACGGAGGCAGTAAAAGATAGGAATAATATACCTAACGTAATGATAATTAATGCTTTACGATTTAGGCTTAGTAAAGAGTTTAATTTGTTTAGGATCTCTGATTTGTACCTCATAATTCATTTTAAGATTTTCTAAAAATCTTAAGAATTCTTCTTACAAAATTTCTTATTGTATTAAAAAAGCCTACTCCTGCAAAAATTACAAAAAGTATAATTCCTATTACAAGCATCCATGGAAATACAAAGAATGACGTTTCTGCCTGAAAGGGAATATCTCTATTACTGGTATTTAAGACTAAAAGCGCAGAAGCATTATAGCGTCCTATACGAAGGTCAAGAATTTTATCAAATCTTATTTTAAGAGTAGTTTTAGGGTTACCGTCTTTGTCCAAAACTACCTGTCCATCCTCGATTTTTGGCTCACGGGTAATAAAAGAGTCATTAAAAGCTACTTCAAAGACTTTTCTTGTATTAGGAAGAATTGCGCCTTGCGTATCGTTTACGTTAAGAACTCCGACCTGCCTGCCTAACCAATCGGTTATAAATATATTTCCGAAGGGCCTTACATGAACGTTACCGCTATTTTGAAAGTTTATAGTAAATTTTACAGGAGGATATTCATAGAAATTAGAATCTGTTTTAAATTCTGCGAGTTTTCCGTCTATTTTTGCTCCATCCTTCTTAACGTTTAAAAGTATCGGTACTGCGGCAGCTCCTGTAATCTTTGCTCCTGTTTTGGCAAAAGGAGATGAGTCATCATGTTCAAAGGTAACTGCAAAGTAATATCCGTATGCTGCAGTATTGGGAACCTGGATTGTAAATACAACATCACTCCATTCAAGGGAAGGTGCAATAAAAGATTTATTAGTAAAATTAATCCAGTCTAATGACTGATCACTGTTTTCTTCATTTAAAGTTAAATCTCCAACTTCATCTCCTGCTAGTCTTTTAACACTGATTTTTAAAGGAAGAGGGGAGTTTGTATTGTTTCTGATCCTTATCTTTTCCGTTATTGTCTGTCCTGGGTTTGCAGAAAGATCAAGAAATACAGGAGAAACTGTTACATCATAGTTTTGTGGAGCTTGGGCAAGGACGGAAAATGAAAATACTACAAAACCCAAGATTAGAAGGATTAGGGGCAGAAATAATTTCTTGTATCCATAATTCATTTTAGAATGAACCTGCAGCAACAACGGTTAACGTATCTGAATAATCGCTAGCCGCTGCTTGTGTTGACGCAATTTTAGCTCTTAGTCTTAAATTAATCGTATCTCCAGATCCAGGGGTGGTTTTAGTTGCAGTTTCTCTAAACAGCGTGGTTGTTGTTCCACCAAGATTATCATCTCCTGTACCATCATAACCAGCGTTAACAGTTGGAGTTCCAGTTCCTGAATTGACATCCAGCACATATCCTGTTGTAGATGAAAGATCGCTTACCGTATTCCATGCAGCTGGTGCAGATATATCCGCATTTGCAGCTGTTGAGTGCAGGGCTCCTGTTGTAGAAGTTCCTTGGGAGCCTTTAATCCATGATGTCCATCCGTTTCTTGCATTTGTACTTACAGTTTGAGTTACTGCAGTTGCAGAAGTAACGCTTGAAGTTGATAAAGTTCCGAGATCTGCAGTGGTGCCGCTTAATGAAAATGTCATTGTTGCTGAAACCGATGCAGAAACTGTTATTTGATCAGCACCGCTTGCAACAACTGAAGTTGCCCAGTTAACAGAATCTGTATAAGGACTTCCTCCTTGAGTTTTAAGCTGTCCTACTTTGTCATTGCCAGCAGCCCCTATTGTTGATGATGCTCCTGTGAAGTTAAAGCAGTACAAAGTTCCTGCGGAAAAAGCAGACCCGGGAAATTGTACATTAACTCCTGTTACTGAGGTTGCTGTTCCGATTCCAGGCCAAGCTGATGCAGCTCCTCCTCCTACTGGGTCTGTTGGTAAATTGGTAGTCGTAACAGTCCAGTCGCCAGGAGTAGATGATATTGTCCAGCTAAGCGGAAATACCAAAACTACATTTGTTTGGGTTGTTAAGGTTGATTTAAGACAGGCTGTTCCACTTATTGCTGCTCCGGTTGCATGTCTGTCAAATCTTACAAAGCTTTCGGTTACAGCTGCGTTAACTTTTCCTGGTAATAAAAAGGGGTAGATTGTTAATAAGAGAAGAGATAGGTTTAAGACTAAGCTGATTAAAGCTTGATTATCCTTTTTAACTTGTACATTTTTAATTTTATTAATTTTAGAAAATAAATTCATTTTTTATATATATTTAATGATAAAACTTATCTACATCTATTAGCAAATCATGTTTTATAACCTTTGTCAAGTACTTTTATCAAAATGATCCTGTTGCAAGAATGGTT
>CAYYJP010000020.1:0-10851 GCA_964472285.1 uncultured Gammaproteobacteria bacterium
CAACTCTGCACCAAGACCAGAAACAACTGAAACATTTAATCCTAGAGAAAGTGCTTTGAAAATAATTGATGCTAAAAACGACAATCCAGAAAGTGAAGAAAAAGTTACTGCAAACATAGGATCAGCTTTAACTCTAAATATTACTGAGAGCTCTAATGGACATACTTACCCTAGGCTTAGAACCAGTACGGAACTAGTCGATGTTGAAGGAGCTGAAATTTATAACGTAGTCTCAAGCCAAGATGTTAAAGCTATTAATGGCGCACCTGTTGACCTGAGACCTGGAACCGAGATTAGAATATCAAACTTTATTTCAGTACCAGGATATGATGTAGATGGCGGCTTAGGTGGACCTGAGGGTGAATGGTTAGCCCTAGAAGCAACCTTAAACGATGGGTCTAATAAATTAATCTTTGTTAGCTTAAGTAATCAAACAAGATCTAATTGGAATAAAGAATCAACACCTTCCAGCCATGCTGTTTCTTTAGATAAAGCAATTAATCTCCCAGGAGAAGAATTAAATAAAGTAGAAATAATTAAGTAACCGCGTAAAGTTGTTCTTTATATTTATCTTGCCACTTACTCAAATCCTCATCTTTAAATCTTCCAAACTCAGCAATTGGTACACCTTTTTCATCTGCAATCAAAATAAGCTCATCTGCGGCCATCATGATAATTCCTGCACTCTTTAACTGTTGTGGCGTTCTACAGTTTTGTTCTCTATGCAACTTTCTTTCTTCTACCAGATAATCAAATGCAAGAAATAAACCAACTTTTCTATCTTCAAGTTGGTTTATTCTTAAGCGCGCGTAAGCTCCTAAAATGCGTCTTCTTGAAAGACTATTTAATCTACGTCCTCTTATCTTAGACTCTAGTGCTCCAATTTGCACTGAGACCATCTCAATTGCCAGTGTATCCTCAAGCATTAATCCTTCGCCAATTTTTGAACCAATACTAAGTCTATTTTTAAGACCATTTGCGTGTATAAATTGTTGAGCATCCACACGCGCATCACTAACTACGGGAAGTAAATTCCTTAGCGCTTCAGGAGATACTCTTTCATTACTCATTGCTATATTATACACTTTTAGCCTCGGAGAATGCTAATAGTATTTCAATTTAGCTTCAATTAGCCTCAATATTTTTTGTGTTAATAACCCTATAGTGGGGGATGGAGAAAATTCAAGGATTTCAATAAAAAGAGAGTAAACAATAGATAGACGAGCAATAACAACTTAAAAATCTGAAATAAATTCAGCAAAAACATATCGAAAAATATCACTTCTCCCAAGGACCGAGCCTGCCTGACGTCGCAAAAGTATTATTGTGCGACATAATCACTTTCTCTTTCCTGCCGCTTAATAACACCATATTTTTCTCCTAGGTCTTTAGAGGGAGAAATAGATTAAATAATAATCATCCAGTAAGACAACACTACTCTCTGTAGGGACCTACAACTAATTATTCCTTTACTGAATATGTACTACCATCTTTACTCCTCTGATAAGGTTACTGATCCGTTAGGTATTTAGATTGTTAAATCAATCTAATCGTACAACTTTGAGGCTAGATTTGTATAATTTAGAATACAATTATGAACACAGCTCTCTAGGGATAGAGGCGTTCGTATTTTTTTCAAAATAGCCTAAATTAGCCTCAAATAAGCATTAATTGAGCGTAGAATATGCGCTATTTGAGGCTAGAGAGTCGTGAAAAGTCGAGGCTTAGCTTCAAATTTATTGTGAAAACACTCTAAAGATATCCACATTTTAGTCCTATAATTATTATAGGATAAATTTAACTACTATATCAAACTATATCATCTGATGCCAACTGTATCGTTGAATTTCCCGAAGTTTCTTAGCCCTCTCTCCTCTTCCCTAGCCACCGGATGTGTTAAAAAAAATGATGAATCGAGGCTAAATAGCTTTGAAATTTCTGTGACTTTTAGATCCTAATTCAAAAAAACTACTTGTCTGTCTCTTTCTCTCATAGTTATCTCAAAGGCCTTCTAAGAGCTAATCTAAAAGCAAAATCTCTACCAAAAGCTTGTGCAGCTTGTTCAGAACCTGTACCAAGCCAAATATTGGCATCATAATCAGCCTGATCTAGATCAGCTAATAAAGCACCTTTGTCATAAGCAAACTGACCCATATGTCCTACTTCATGTGAGATTACTTCAGATGGATCTCTTGTAACTAAACGTAAATCATGGAAAGTATCTGCCTTGTCTAACTGGGCTAATATATAATCTTTTGCTATAACAATTGTAGGACGTGGTCCATCTTGACACGTATAAGCAATGTATTCAGATCTTCCATTTAATACTCCATTGCCCAATCTCACATTAGGATCAACTACGCCAACTAAGGGTGTGGCTAAATAAATAGTCTCAGCAATATCTTCAACTAAAGCTACCTTTGCATCAGTGGCTCCTTCTAACCTATCTATATAAAGACCATTTGCAACACCTTCTTTAATACGAGAAAATCGCCTTCTATCTATACTAGGAAGCCTACGAAAATATCTGTCTAATTTTCTTTCAAACATTCAGGTATTATATACTATGGGCTCTAAGATTTCAAGGTTAGAGTATACCTGAGAAAAGAGTGAGGAAAATAAAGGAGATAACTGTTACCCAAAAGTATTCTAAAATTACGCCTCTAAAAAGCCTTCTTTCAAACCATGCATGAGTTAAACCTAGTATTACATAAAATATGGCTGTTAAAAAAAGCGCCAAAACCGTTGGACTTCCCTGACTAAACCATAAAAATACTGCAACTTCAACAAGACAAATTGTAATCGTTAAAACCCAAAATACTTGAGAGAATAAACTTTTTTCCTGCGCATATGTCCAAACAGAATGCATGACTATTGGAAAAGTATATAAAGTAACAAGGATAAGAGTGATAAAAATGTTTGTATGAAAAGAAAATACTACGTTTGAGATAAAAAAGTATGAAAGCATTGTTAAAACTAAAGAGATAGTTCTTGCTCCTGATAAAAGTTGTATTGTTCTTATCGCAGAGACTGTAAAAATGTTTTCACTAAGGAATAGTGAGTAAAGCCCCAATGCATAGAGAAAAGTCATTGCAAAGCGAGTAAGAAGTCTTGCAGGAACCAGTAAATAGAAAAGGCCAAGTGCTAAAGTATAGAAAAATGGGAGGATTAAAACCTGAGGAGTAAAGTTTTCTTTTAAATCTTGTCTTAAGGAAAGATAAAGAAAAAATGATGTCAAGAATGAAAGTATTAAGACTAAGATAATTCCCGATCTTCCCAAAACATATTCTGCAATAAATAATCCTATTGAAAGAATTACTACAGAAAGGAAAAACTTTTGTCTTTTATTAGTGAAGAAATTAAAAAGGGACTTAAATAAAGTTTTGCGACTCCCCTTTCCCAGATCTTTTTTGAAAAAATTCATAATTTATAAAAGATTTGTGTAGACTTTTTGAACGTCGTCTAAACTTTCTAATGCATTAACGAAATCACTAATCTTATTTAGTTTTTCTTCATCAGTTATTTCCATTGGAATAATTGCTTGCCTAAAAAGATGGGCGTCAATAACTATTAATCCTGCAGTATCGAGACTATTTTTAATCTTAAAAAGGTTTTCTACCGTTGTATAAATGTTAACTTCGTCTCCTACTTCTTCTATGTCCTCTGCTCCGCTATCGACAGCAAGTGCAAAAATATCGTCAAATGTTTTTGAATTCTTTTCTACAACTATTTTCCCTACCTGTTTAAATTGATAAGCTACGCTTCCAGGCTGACCAAATGATCCCCCACCTTTATTGAAAATACTTTTTATTTCAGAGGTTGTTCTCATTGAATTATCAGTTGCTGCTTCAATCATTACTGAAGCTCCACCTGGAGTAAAACCTTCATAAATTACTTCAGATAAATCCCCAACTTCAGAACCACTTGCTCTCTTAATGGCTCTTTCTATATTTTCCTTAGGCATATTGGAAACCCTAGCGCTGTCAATTGCCAACCTTAGTCTAAAATTTTGATCAGGATCGGAAACTCCACCACCATGTTTTACTGCAATTGTGATTGCTATAGAAAGTTTGGTAAATGTTTGTCCTCTTTTTTGATCATTTACACCTTTTTGTCTTTTTATGGTTGCCCACTTAGAATGTCCGCTCATATTGCCAAAAATACTCTTTTTAAGAGTAAATGTTAATTACTAACGCTTAATTATACCTTTTCTCTATTGACTTTTGCAATAAATTTAAGTTAAAATTTCTCATCGTTTTCAATCAAGATGTCTATAAAAAACCAAGCCATTCAAACCGCATTACAAGGAAACTGGACTGAGGCAATTGCATTAAATAAAGGTCTTATTAAAGAAAACCCAGAGGATATTGATGCTTTAAACAGAATTGCCCTGGCTTATACAATTGTTGGTAAGGTAAAAGAAGCTAAATCTGCTTACCAAAAGGTAGTAAATATCGACCCTCTTAACTCTATTGCTCTTAGAAATTTAAAAAAATTAAAAGATAAAAACTTAAAAATTACACCAGTTAGCGGCAACTATCAAATTAATAATCAATTCTTAGAAGAACCAGGAAAAACAAAAGTTATTGAACTTATAAATATTGCCCAACCAAAAATTGTTGAAGCTCTTAGAATGGGACAATCCCTCACTCTATCTGTCAAAAGATTAAAGATATTTGCACAAGAACAAAATCAATATATTGGAGTTTTACCTGATGATATTGCTAAAAGACTTATTAAATTTATAAAAGCAGGTGCAATCTATGATGCATATGTAAAATCTGCAAATCCTCACAAAGTTAGTATTTTTATAAAAGAGATTAAGAGAGCAAAAAGATATAAGGATCAACCATCGTTTCTTTCAAATAGTGAATCTGCACTTTTAGTAAAAAGTCCAAAGAAAGAGATTAAGGATGATGACAGTCAAGATAATAATGACACTTATTTAGAAGAGTGACCTCTATAAATTACCCTTTCCTTATCCAAGCTTTTCTTTACATCTTTTATACCTGGTTTTTCATTTAAATTTTTTAAAGAATAAAGAGCAAGAAGAAATGAAATTAGTAGAATTACTAGGACAATAACAATAATCATATTTAGAATTTAATATTTTCTAAAGCGTCTTCTCCAATTATTATTATAACATCAGCTACGCTATCCTTATCTGTTTTTTCGCTTTTTAAATTTAAATAATTACTTAATCTTTTAACCGTGTAATTTTCGTCTCCTTTGTATATAATTTTTGACTTAAGGGTTTTTTCTTTAGTACTTACCAAAATTACATCTCCACCAATATTAGTAACAAAAGTGGCAAGCCTTGAACCAAGACCAAAAACTTCTGTTGCATTTACTATCTCTATTGTCTTTTTTTCCTTATCTATTGCTTGGTCTTTAAAATTTTCCGCAATTAATGAATTTCCACTTGCGTTTATCAAACTTTCTGAAACTTTATTTATTTCTAGAGAGCTACCTGAGACACTTCTGGAAAAAAGTGCAAGTCTAAATGCATCAAGAATTGTCATGTTTTCAAGTTTTTTGGAAAATGAAAAAGAAGATTTAATTAGAGTCCTTGCTATATGGTCACTTTCAAATTCATCATCATAAAGATTAACTCTTGCATCAATTGGCAACTTAAAATATTTTCCTGCATTATTTGTTTTAATACTTGGATCAACCTCTAAAACAGAGATTGTTTTATCTTTTGGAGAAAACGAAATTAAATTAATATTCGTTGCATCTTTTACTTCCAAGTTAAAATTATGATCCCCATCAAAACTACTCTCCTTTACTAGGAAAAATATTTTAAAGAAAATTGAAACACTTGCAAAAAACAAAATAACAAAAATAAATAATAAAGCTAAACTTAAATTGTTATCTGGCTTTTTTTTGTGGGTCATATTTAATAGTCTTTTTTCTTCTTGGAGATAATCTCAGGCATTACAAACACAGATGGATTAGAAATTCCATTTTTTCCTTTAGAATCCTTTTTTTGTTTTTTCTTATCTCCTTTATAAAATCCGCCAAAACTTCCCATAAATGTTCACCTCCCTAAATAATTTTGAAGCAAAATTAGAATAAAGTCAATCCTTTAATCTATCAATTGTGCTGGATAACTCGTAAGGAATTTTACTTTCAAAACTTAATACTTCCCCACTTACTGGGTGTTTAAAAGTAATATTTTTAGCATGTAGAAAAACTCTTGGCAAAATTTCTCTATCTTTTCTTGATGTTTTTCTACCTGCATATAAATAATCTCCAAAAATAGGATGGTTAAAATATTTAAGATGTACTCTTATTTGATGCGTTCTTCCCGTTTTGGGAGTAAGCTCTAACAAGGTTAATTGTTCTTTATTTCTCTTATCGATGTAAGTTACAAAAGTTTCCAAAACCTTATATTTAGTTGAGGCCTCTTTTCCTCCTGCTAAAACACCAAACCTTTCTCTGTTCCAAGGAAGTCTTCCTACAGGTACTGCAATTTCACCCTCATTAGGTAATACACTTCCATGAACTAATGCTATATATGTTTTATGAATAGTTCTTTCCTTAAACTGAGCTTGTAAGTTTTCAAACGATTCTAAATTTTTTGCTACAAGTAGTATCCCTGAAGTTTCTTTATCAATCCTATGAACTATTCCTGCCCTTTTATAAAAGTCGTGATCTAAATTTTCTGTTTTAAATTCTGGATATTTTTCTTCAAGATAGTCTTGAACTGTTTGTTCATTTTTTGTGGTGTCTGCCCTATTTACTATTATTCCTGCAGGTTTATCGATAACCAAAAGATCTTTGTCTTCAAAAATTATTTTAATATCGTTCATTTTTTCTCCAAAAACTTATCCATTATTTCATGGTTAATAAGAAGGACTATGGAAGAAAAAATTGTAATAAATAAAAATATGTTTTCTATTTGGAAAAAAACAAAATTTTCCAAATTTGTAAAAAGTTTTACCAAAAAATAAATTAATGAAAAAATGGAAATTAATATTAAAGTAGGACTTCCATCTTTTATTTCCCCACTCTCTGCAAACTTATAAATAATTTTCTTAAAAACTATTAAAAGTATAAATGAAGAAATAAATAAAACATTGAATATCAAATCCGTTTTTGCAAATTGCCTAACAAACATTAACAAAAAGCCTAAAGGCAAAACTCCTAAGAAAGAGATAGAAAATAAATCTAACATTTTACCTATTGGCAGTTTTTTTGTCCTAAAATAAAAACTTAAAAAAAGCGGTGTTGCCGCCATTGCTCCAATCAAAGAAAGACCAGGTAAATATGGATATGCAATAAAACCTATTAAATTTATGAAATGCGATAATGGGTTAAAAAGGACATAAAAAAATCTAGAAAAAAATAAAAACATAAATCCAGCCAAGAATGCAATGTTAAATATTTTCTCCATTGGAATATCTTTCCTTGTTATAACAAAATCCTCATGAGAGAAATAATAAATGTTATACAAAAATATTAAAAAACAAATTATTTGAATTAAAATTAAAATATACATATTAATTTTTATCAGTAATAAAAATTCTAATAGCTGCAATTACTAAAACTATAATTCCGATTCCAGTTATAACTAACTTTACTCCAATTACATCTGCCAAGCCTCCTACAAGTAAGACTGGTACAAATGATAAAATTCCAACCAAAGAATTTAATAATCCATAAATCTTTCCCCTACTCTCGTCGTTTGTTTCTTCTTGTAAAATTGTGTTTGCAGGAATAAATACAAAAGCTGTAGCAAAACCTATTACAAAAGCTAAGGCGATCATTATATGCAAAACATTTATTTGCAAAAACATCGGCAGATAATAATTAATAAATTGAACAAATTCTCTAGACTCTAGTTTTGCTCCATATGGTAAAAGTAAAATTGCAAAACCTAAAACGACTAGCCCTACTTTTGTTAAATAAGACTTTGATTTATTGTATAAAAAGTTTCCTAAAACTATTGCCCCTATTGTTAAGCCCATTACTGCAGGTGTTACAAAGAATAAAGGAAAACTCTCAACTTTTATTTTTAAAATACTTTGTGCATAACCAGGACCTATTACTGCAATAACGTAAATTAAAACCTGAGCAATTGTTAGAGAAAAAAGTGCATTAGATAAACTCTTAGTTCTAGAAATTAAAGTAAGTAGTGTTTTTATTTCCGCAGAAAAACTAAGACCTACGTTTTCGGTTATGATAGTAGTTTTTTTAATATCCTTTTTCTTTATTTTAATAATAGATGCAAAAAATGCTGCAATAAGGAAAAAGACTGTAATAAGAACAAATACATTTTGAGTACCAAGTAAAACCAGAATGGGTCCAGAAAGTGCATATGCTAAAAATATTGAAGCGTACATAATTACTCCAAAAATTGCATTTGCAGAAAGAAGATATTTTCTCTTGACTAAAACTGGGATCATTGGGGTCTCAGCGGGAATAAAAAACTGAGTAAGAACTGATACTCCAAAGGTAACCAAATAAATTGTCAGTATTTCTCCATGCAGGAAAAATAAAGGAATAACCATTAAGGCTCTTAAAAAGTTAGTTAAAAACAGGATATTTTTTTTGTTCCATCTGTCTACCAATACTCCTGCAAGTATTCCAAAAATAATTGTTGGAAATGTAAAAGCAATAACTACTCCTGAAACTGCGGAATTTGATTTAGCAACAGCAAATACAACGATTAACAAAATAAAGTTGAAAATATTCATGGAGAATTGTGAGAAGAATTCGGAAAGAATAAGGTATAAAAATGACCTTATTTGTAGAGTTTTAATAATGTGATTATCGCTCATATTATTGAGCTTTTTCGCTGTAAGCTCCGGTTCTTGTATCTACTTTTACTTTGTCTCCGATTTTTATAAACAATGGAACTTTTACGATTTGCCCATTTTCTAGTGTAGCATCTTTAAAAACATTTGTGGCACTGTTTCCTTTTACTCCAGGTGCTGTTTCTAAAACAGTAAATACCATTTTAGGAGGAAAATTAATAGAAAGGGCTTCATCTCCTAAAAAGGAGATATTACTACTCTCCCCTTCTTTAAGATAAAAAACATCATTACCTACAATTTTTAAAGGAATACTTATCTGTTCAAAAGTAACTGGATGCATGAAATAGACGTTTTCACTATCTCTGTAAAGATATTGAAGATCTCTTTTGAAAACTTGCACGTCCTTTACCCTTGCTCCATTAATAAAACTTTTCTCTGTTGTTGATCCACTTCTGACGTTTTTTACTTTTACTTTAATGTTTGCACTTCCCCTACCCATCTTAATATGCTCATAAGAAAGTACTTGTAAAAGGTTTCCGTCTTCTTCAAAAATTGTGCCAGCTCTAAGCTCAGTTACTGAAATCATTTCTTTCTCCTTACTCTAATAAGTCCTGAACAAGGAATTACTTCGATACCCTTTTTCTCTAGCTCGTCTAAGAAAAGATTTGCACCTATTGAATCAGCTGCTATATGTCCACAGTCAATAACATTAATATGAAGCTTTCTAAGTTCCATAAGCGTATCTTCAGGAATGTGCATTTCAATTAATGTTCCAACACCAGCTCTTGCAAGCTCTGAATATAGTTCTTTTGATGGGGATGTTCCTCCTGTAAATCCTATTGCAATCTTTCCAGCTCTACTCGTATTAGATCCTGATGCAATAAATGGACCTGCTTTTCCTTTTGTGCTCTCAATAAATTCAGGAATCTCGTTTATATAATCTAAGACTTCACCAACGCTTTGGAAATTTTTCTTAGCAAGGTAATCCTGCATAAATTTGTTTCCCATGTTATCCCATACGGTGTGCAACGCCAGAAGAGGTATTTTTAAAAGTCTTGCACTGTCAACTGCCTGATTGTGATTTAAGGGAGAAAGTTTTCTCTGAACTGCCCCTTTTCTCTCCTGCATTAAAGAATGGGAAACATTTACGGGAACGCCAGCGGATGCAAACATTTCAATCTGAAGATCCATTACTTCATATAATCCTGCCAGCGCATGGCCAGATGGATGATGTGAAATAACAAGATCAATTTTCTCCCCTCTTTGATTTAATCTATCAGCAAGTAGTATTTCAGAAGCATCAGCGTCAATTCCTGCTAGTATTTTTTTTACATTTATCTTTAGATCCCCAAACAAGATTCTTGAATCAGAGTATGGATTAGTTAAAGATTCTATGTCAAAATATTTTTTCTTTTTACTAGGTAACTCTTCATATTCTTTTTTTAATCTTTGAAGAAATTTTTTAACTTCATCTTCTCCCCTTGGATCGGCTTTTATGGCCATGGAAATACCTAAATCATAAATTTGTTGAAGTGTCATAAGTGAAAGTATATAATATATACGCACAAAAATCAAAGATTTTATGCTTAGGGCGAGTGGCGGAACGGTATACGCGATAGTCTCAAAAACTATTGACTGCAAGGTCTTGAGAGTTCGAATCTCTCTTCGCCCACATTACTTCATGTAATTTTTTTGTTTTTATGCACCCCAAAAAAATTAAACTAACACTTTTTATGATGTTAGTTTAATTTAAGATTATAATCTTGTACTAAATTATTAAGCTGCTGGTACTCCACCATTATTATCTCCACCCTGTGGAGGTATCCATCCTGGATTTGGGTTTACTACAGGTGCAACTGGTTCTGGATTTACTCCAGGTGCTTGCTGAACCGGTTGAGGTTCTGAAACTGGTTGCTCTGGTTGTCCTGGTGGTACTGCAGGCACTTCTACTGGTGGAACACTAGGTTCTACAGGTTGTTGTACTGGTTCTACTGGTGGTACAACTGGTTGTCCTGCTGGTTGTTGTTGATTTTGATCGTCCATTAATTATTCACCCCCTTCTCTTTTTTTATCCATACTATAAAATCTT
>CAYYJP010000021.1:0-10295 GCA_964472285.1 uncultured Gammaproteobacteria bacterium
ATGGATTAAAAAAATAAAAGAGGGAATATTGGAATTACAAGAAATTCAAAAAATATTAATAAATAAAAATCCGACCTACCCTTTTTTATATCCCACGATTGAAAACGCAATTTACGCTATGGCTAATTTGTTGACTTATATTGAGGAAAAAAATCCGTATTTCACGCAGTTTAATGAAGGTTATTTTATGAATAGACAAATAGCTATGCACAAAACTTTTATTACTGATTTACATATTGGGATAGAAGACGGTTTAAGAAAAATAATAAAGGAAAATAAATATAGTGTTTCAGTTACACGTGCGGAACAAGCAGAAGGAATTATAGAGGCGATTAAGAAGAAAATTCCAGATGCGTCTAAGATAGGGGCTGAATTGCAAAGTATCAGAAATCTTGGGGGCAAACATGCAACATTTAATGACTATTTAAACGTCGTTCTAAAAAACATTATTAGTTTAACTGATACGTATAGAAACTCTTGTAGAATGTATTTTGATGGAATAAGTATCTTACGAAATAAGGTTTCACACTCCGATATCGCATTTTCTGAATCAGAGGTTAACAAGCTAAAAAATGCCAAATTAGGAAATGCTGTAACGTCCGATGGTAAAGGAATGGTTTTTACTTTTGAGGGGTATAAATTTCTCGTCGCTGATATAATCCGCTTTTTTGACAATCTTTATGCACGGCTTTAAATTATTCTCTCTTAGCGTTTTTTAAATCCTCTACGGAATAACCCCTAACGGCCATAAAATTTCGCAGAACCGTATCTTTTCTGGCAAGTTTTTGTCTATGCTTTAGTTTCTTATTGTAATCGTTAACATCAACCATCCAAGATAAAGCCTTCTCTTTATTTAACAATTTATAACAAATTTCCCCTTTTGTTTCAGATGAAGCCTTTGCAATAGCCAAACCATCTTCCATTCCCTCATGAGGAGTTTTACTGCATACGTTGTTAATACAAACACATATGTCACAAAAAGGACTATTACTAGTTATTCTGTCAAATTCTAATACATGCTTGTCAAACAATTCACGACTCCAAATCGCACAAGTATTCCATGGGACTTTATATGCAATTAAATCTTGATTTTTATAGTAATCTTGAAGTTCTTTATTTAACCTACTATCATTTTTAATTTCGAATTTATAACCAACCACTAAGAGCTTACGATTACCATCAATTTCCAATATTAGCTTCTCAATGACTTTTTCTTCAATATTTACGATTTCTTTAGACGCAATTATAAAAAATTGAGTTTTTTTGGAAAGTTTCTTAATTGCAATATTCATTGCCGTAGGAGATGTTGGTTTACAATGAGTTATGAATTTCATTTTATTTTTATCATAGTATTTCAAGTTCTTTATTTTTTTCTTGTCATCGTCATTGCATATAATAAGAATTTCTTCAATCCTCTTACTATTAATGTTGGAGAGCCAACTATTAAATTGAGTAAAGTCTTCCTCGTTTTTGTTTTTTGATTCAAATCTTGTAATCAGAACTGTTCCCGTTTCCATAGGAGAAGAATAAAACATGGAATTTGCTTTGTCAAACAATAAATTGACAATCTTCTAAAAATGATTTATTGTTTACTTGGTGCTTTTCTAAGAAAAGAAGCTAGAAACCAGTCCTGTCTGGGATATTCCCGCATTCTTAAAAAGCATTAATTAAATTAATATTTTCATAATAAAGAGTATTAAATTCGATTAATTATTTATGATTGAAAAACTTACGGGCATAAGCTTACAAAGAGATAAATTAGCTACTGGTTCCTGGAGAGATGCGGTAAACGCACCTCTTGTACAAGAAAAATTAGATCTTGCAAGACTTAAGGCAAGACGCAGAATGGTAAGCTTAGGATATTCAAGGAATAGATAATTAAATCTTTACATATAACTCATTGACACTAAAAGACTCAATTGATACTATCTCTTCGAATTTGTTTATGTCCTCTATTAATGAAACATTAAGAAGAAATGGGGTATTTGATATTGAAGTACCAAGCCCTCTTCCTGCACTAGAATTAAGTGAAAACAATTTATGGATGGGAATAATGCTATGTGTTTACGATAAAAGTACAAATGCATTTATTGAAGATGAAACAGGTACTCCTTTAATGGTTATGCCACAAATTGGAGGAACAGAACCTCTTACTCCAGGATTTTACAGATATGAATGGTCTGATCTTTCTGACCCTAATAACTTTGAGGTAGTAGATACTGGTGAAAAAATATCTCTAGATAGATCCCTAGTGTTTGTTCCTCTTGAAGTATATACTGCTGGTTTAGCGCCTAATGGAGGAAGCTTTGCAGTATATGACAATGGGATGCAGGCAAGGTATAAGGGAGGAATTGGTGAACGTGTTCATGTAGTAAAGAACGATCTAGGTGATATTTCTTTTACCAATTATCCAAGAGATATTGGAAAAAATGAATATACTTTTTCACAAGATACTTTACTTTTAAGGATAAGAGAAAAGTATAGGCCTGAAACAAAAGCATCTTTGCAGGTCCCAATAGTTAGGGTAAACGTAGGTAAAGCTTAGTAAAAAATTGACAATATAAAATACAATGATAATATACAAACTATGCCAGAGCATGATCGAAGTGAAATAGGAGGAAAGCTAACCCCAGAAGAAAGAGCAAGATCCCAAAGGATTCTTGAAGCAAATTTTCCTCATGGAGCAGGCGCTATTACATCGACATATACTGATGCAGCACAGCGTAGAACCCAATTGTTAAAATTTTTCAAAGGAGAGACTGTTGATCTAGATAAACAAGTAGAGAGCAATTCAGAAGTTTCTGTAGCAGTTGCTCCGAGAGCCTTAACAGAGCCAGCTATGGTATATCAGGCACCTACTACTAAAAGAGGTTTAGTTTTCAGAGCTATTATAAAAGCAGTCCGTTTGTATCAGAATTTTAACAAAAGATTAGCAAGATAGCAGATTCACCCCTTAAGAGTTGAAGTACTTTCCAATTTAGGATAGAATGGGAAAACGTTTCCTCTATAGATGAAAAAAATAATATTATTATTGATCTTATTACTACCTTTAGTTTTAGGTTTATTTATTTTTAACCCCTTTAGTGCTCCCTCAAAAAATAAAACAGTTCTAACATTTGTTGTTCCAGAAGACTTTGGTGAATCTTTGGTAATTGAAGACTTAAAAGAAAAAGGTTTTATTAAATCATTTTGGGCAACGGATTTTGTTTTAACTATTAAAGGAAAACACGAAAAGATTTCCTCTGGAGGATATTATTTATCAAAAAATATGAACGTATTTGAATTGGTAGATAAAATCACAGGACCAGTTGATCTTAAGTGGTTTAGTTTTGCTGAAGGAATTAGAAAAGAACAAATTGGAGAAAGACTGCAACATGCTTTTGGCTGGAGTAATGAGGAACTAGATAAGTGGAATACTGTTTATACAGCCATGAAATATGACTATCTAGAGGGGGTATACTTCCCAGATACATATTTAATTCCTGCTACAGAAGACGGTCTAGATATCGCAAAAAGAATGATCATTAATTTTAACGAAAAGACAGCTCCATATTTAGAAGGATTTGCCAAAAAAGATGTTCTTTGGACAACTGGACTTAAAATTGCCTCTCTTATTCAAAGAGAAGCAGCAGGAAAAGAAGATATGGGAATTATTTCAGGAGTTATCTGGAATAGACTTTTAAAAGGTCAAAGACTGGAGATTGATGCAACAATTCAATATGCAAAAGGAAAAGTCGGAGATAAATGGTGGTCAGTAGTAACAGGATCTGATATTAGAAATACAGATTCTTTATATAATACATATAAACATAACGGTCTTCCTCCCCATCCAATTACAAATCCAGGCTTAGATGCTATTGAGGCAGCTCTAAATCCAGAAGAAACAGATTGTTTTTACTATCTCCATGACCCATTACAAAATATTCACTGTAGTGTAACTTACCAGGAGCATTTGGAAAATATAGAAAAGTATTTGAAGTAATATGCTTTTTAAGTTAAAATTATCAGTATGTTTAAATCAGTCACTCCACAAGTAGATTTTCCATTATTAGAAAAGGGCTTTTTAGAAAAATGGGAAAAGGAAAAGCTAGTTGAAAAATACCTTACAAGAAACGAAAACTCTACAAAAAGATATTCCTTCTTAGATGGTCCAATTACCGCAAACAATCCAATGGGTGTTCACCATGCTTGGGGAAGAACATATAAAGATTTATGGCAAAGATTTTGGAATATGAGAGGTTACAAGCAAAGATTTCAAAATGGATTTGATTGCCAAGGGTTATGGGTAGAAGTTGAAGTTGAAAAAGAGCTTGGAATAAGAAATAAAAAAGATATTGAAAATCTAGTTGAGGGAAATAAGAAAGAAAGCATTGCTAAGTTTGTAGAGCTTTGTAAGCAAAGAGTAATTAAATATTCAGATATCCAATCAGAGCAAAGTAAGCGCTTAGCATACTTTATGGATTGGGATAACTCCTATTACACAATGAGTGATGAAAACAACTACATGATCTGGCATTTTTTAAAGACGTGTTTTGACAAAGGTTGGATATATAAGGGTAAAGATAGTGTTCCATGGTGCCCAAGATGCGAGACTGCAATTTCCCAGCATGAAATGTTAACAGAGGATTATAAAGAGTTAACTCACGAAACTATATTTTTAAAACTAAAAATATTAGATAAAGATTTTGATAATACATTCCTTTTAGTTTGGACAACTACTCCATGGACAGTTCCTGCAAACGTAGCAGTTGGTGTAAATGTAAAGTTTAAATATAAGATTTGGCAAAACTCAAAGCAAGAAAAAATTATTTTTATCTCAAAAGATGAAAATGGTAATACTCCAGTAAGGCTTGTAAAGGGAAAAGAAGTATTGGTTTCAGATTATATTTTAAATGACACAATGGTGGAGTGGAAAGAAGTTAAAGAAATTGATGGAAAAGATTTAGTAGGCCTTAAATACCAAGCTCCATTTGATGATTTACCAATCGTTAAAAAAGCAATGGAAGAAAACCCCCAAACGTTTCACACTGTTGTCGATGGATCAGAAGTTGTTGTTTCCCTCGAAGGAACTGGTCTATTGCACGTTGCGCCTGGAGCTGGAAAAGAGGATTTTGACTTAGGTAAAAAAGAACAACTATCAGTTATTTCCTTAATTTCCGATGATGCTTCATATCTTGAAGGAATGAATGATCTAAGCGGACAAAATGCTAAGAAACACCCAGAACTTATTATTGACTTGCTAAGATCATTTGAAAACGGAAGATATCTTTTAAAGACACTCCATTATACCCATAGATATCCTGCATGTTGGAGATGTAAGACAGAATTAGTTTGGAAAGTAACTTTTGAATGGTATATAGCAATGGATATAAAAGAAGCCGATGGAAAAACATTAAGAGAGCAAATGGTAGATACTGCAAAAAAGATTTCCTGGCATCCTGAGTTTGGGTTAGAAAGAGAACTTGATTGGCTTTCTAATATGCATGATTGGCTTATTAGTAAGAAAAATAGATATTGGGGACTTGCTCTTCCAATTTTTGAATGTAAGAAATGTGGAAACTTTGAAGTAATCGGTTCAAAAGAAGAGTTAGAAAAAAGAGCAGTTTCGGGTTGGAGTGAATTTGAAGGACATTCGCCTCATAAGCCATATATTGATGAAGTAAAGATTAAATGTGGTAAGTGTGGTGAGATAGTAGAAAGAGTTAATGATGTAGGAAATGTTTGGCTTGATGCAGGAATTGTTCCATTCTCAACCTTAATAGATCCAAAAACAAAGAAACTAAGCTATATAACAGATAAAAAATACTGGCAGGAATGGTTTCCAGCAAAGTTTATTACAGAAAGTTTTCCAGGACAATTTAAAAATTGGTTCTATTCAATGATTGCCATGTCTACAGTATTAGAAAAGACAAATCCATTTGAGCTTGTCTTAGGTTATGGATCAATGGTTGCAGAAGATGGAAGACCAATGCATAAATCTTGGGGAAATTCTATTGAATTTAATGAAGGAGCAGATAAAATTGGCGTTGACGTAATGAGATGGATGTTTTCAGTCCATAATCCAGAACAAAATCTTTTGTTTGGGTATCATAGAGCTGATGAAACAAGAAGAAGATTTCATTTAATGCTTTGGAATATCTATAATTTTTTTGTTACTTATGCTTTAGTAGATGAGTGGAAGCCAAAAGATGCAAAGATAAAGCCAGAAAATGTTTTAGATAAGTGGATTGTTTCAAGATTTAATAATACAGTTAAATTAGTTACAAAATCCTTAGAAGACTATAGTGCGCAAAAGGGTGCAGTTGAAATTGAAAACTTTGTTAATGATCTTTCACTTTGGTATGTAAGAAGAAGTAGGGATAGAATTGGTCCTTCAGCAGAGGATGTTAAAGATAAAGATGCCTGTTATCAGACTTTATATTTTATCTTAGTAAATCTTTCAAAACTACTTGCTCCCTTTACACCTTTTATCTCTGAGGAAATTTATACTAATTTAACTAAAGAAGAATCTGTTCATCTTACCAACTGGCCAGAAGTAGAGGAAGAATTAATTGATGAAAAATTAGAAGAGGAAACCGTATTTGGAAGACAAGTTGTAGAGACAGCCCATGGTCTTAGAAAACAAGCTGAAGTTAAAGTTAGAATCCCAATAAAAGAAATGACATATAGTGGACCTAAAGAATTATCAGCAGATGTTTTAAAAATTGTTAGGGAAGAAGTAAATGCCTATAATCTTATTTTTGATAAGCAAATGGATGTATATAGCGTTAATGCAAAAACAAGTGATGATAATCTTGATTTACAGTTTGGTCTTGCAAGAGATATTGTCAGAAAAATCCAGGAGGAAAGAAAAAAATTAGGAACAAAGACAAATGAAAAGGTAAGAGTAAGTATTCCATATTGGCCAGTAGAGCATGAAGATTATATTAAGAAAAAGGCATTAGTAAGTAAAATCATAGAAGAAGAAAAATTTACAGTAGTAAAAGATGAGTAGAATTTTAAAGGAGATAGATTGGTTTTTAATTATTCCAGTTTTTATCCTAGTACTTCTTAGCCTTGTAACCCTTTTTTCATTAAATGTTTCCTTTTTTCAAGGTCAGGCAGTGTTATTTGTTTTATCCCTAGTCGCTTTTTTGTTTTTTTCGCAAAGTAATTATAAGTCTGCTTCAGTTTTTGCCAAACCAATTTATATTTTCTCTATTATTACTCTTACCTTTGTACTTATTTTGGGTATTGAATCAAGAGGTGCCGTAAGATGGGTTGAAATATTTGGTTTTAGGCTGCAATTTTCTGAAGTATTAAAGCCATTCTTAGCAATAAGTCTTGCAGCTTATCTATCTCAAGTAAAGGTTTTTAATTTTAGAAGCTTTTTAAATATTTTTGCTCTTCTTACTCCAATCTTTTTCTTGATATTTTTCCAGCCAGACCTTGGTAATGCTCTTTTGTACGCAATTGTATTATTTTTAGCTGTAATTTATTTAGGTTTTCCTTTTAGATATTTTTTGGTTTCAGCACTTCCTTTTGTTCTAATGGTTCCAGTATTTTGGAATTTATTACATGATTACCAAAGGCAAAGAGTATTAACTTTTTTAAATCCATCCCTAGACCCACTTGGTACATCATATAACGTAATTCAGTCAATTATTGCTGTTGGATCTGGAATGATTATGGGAAGGGGTATTGGGCAGGGGAGTCAATCAAGTTTGAGGTTTTTACCAGAACGACAGACTGATTTTATATTTGCAACTATTTCAGAACAACTTGGAGTAATTGGCGTAATTATTATTCTTTTCTGCTTTGGAGTTTTGCTTTATAGAATTTGGTATATATTCTCAAATACAAATGATAATTTTTGTAAAACTTTTGCTGCAATTGTTTTTTTCACTTTTTTAATACAAATATTCGTAAATATAGGCATGAATGTTGGCCTTCTTCCAATTGTTGGAGTAACACTTCCTTTTGTTTCTTATGGGGGAAGTAGTCTTTTATCAAATTTTATTTTCCTAGGACTTCTAAATTCAATAAATAAATCACTAAAAGAAGATAAAGTTCTAGAAATTGGGTAGAAAATTTGCTATAATTGATACTTATGAAATACGCAGTCGTTAAAACAGGTGGAAAACAATACAAAGTTAGCGAAGGAGATGTAATTGAAATCGATAGATTGCCTCAGGAAAACGGTAAAGTAACTTTTGGTGATGTTTTACTTTATGTTACTGACGATAGTGTAAAAATAGGACAACCAACAGTTGTTGGAGAAAAAGTAGAGGCAACACTAGTTGAAAACTTCAAAGGCGATAAATTAAGAGTCTCAAAATATAAATCAAAAGTAAGATATAGAAAAACAATTGGCTTCAGAGCTCATCTTTCCAGAGTAAAAATTGATAAAGTTGGATCAAGCGTATCTAAGCCTAAAGGAAAAGTTGAAGTAAAGGTAAAAGCAAAACCCACAGCAAAGAAAAAATAAAGGTAGGGTTTGATATCTTGACAGATTGTGAAAAGTCGAGATAAAATGAATAAGTTTTCACGACAATAATATATGGCACATACAAAGGCGCAAGGTGCAGTAAAAGGAAATAGGGACTCAGTAGCAAAACGTTTAGGCGTTAAGCTATATGGTGGTCAAAAAGCAAAGGCAGGAAGTATAATCGTAAGACAAAAGGGAACAAAGTTCCATCCAGGAAAAAATGTTTCAATGGGAAAAGATTTCACTCTCTTTTCATTGGTTGAGGGAATCGTAAAGTTTAAAAATCTTAACTCTAAAAAAATTATTGATGTATTAAATGGATAATCAAGAAAGAATATTCGAACTTGATATAGTGCTATTACAGGCAAACCCTTTACAGCCTAGGGGTATTATTTCTCCAGATTCACTTCAAGAACTAGTAGATTCAATCAGAGAACAAGGTATATTAGAGCCTATTGTTGTTGCAAAAACACCAGCTGGTTATCAAATAATAGCAGGCGAGAGAAGATGGAGAGCTGCAAGGATTTTAGGTCTTGAGAAAGTTCCAGTTGTAATTAAAGAAACAACCCCACAGGGAATGCTTGAAATGTCTATTGTTGAAAACGTTCAAAGAGAAGACTTAAACCCAATCGAAAGAGCACAAGCATACAGAAGATTAATTGAAGAATTTGGCCTTGGAACAAATGAAGTTGCAAGAAGAGTCGGAAAAAGTGCACCAACAGTTTCAAATACGATTAGATTGCTCTCTCTTCCAGATGCAATTAAAGACGCTTTGGTTGCAGGAGTAATAACTGAAGGTCACGTAAGGCCTTTAATTTCGATTGGTGATTCAAAACTGATGCTTGAATTATTCAAGAGAATATTGAAGGAAAATAGCACTGTTAGAGAAACAGAGGAAATGGCAAGACAAGTAAAGGGAGAAGTTCAGCAAAAAGAACCAAGATCAAAAGTTAATAAGCTTTGGGTTCCTGAATTAGACGATATGGCAAAGAAGCTTCAAGAAAAAATGGGCTTTAATAAAGTAGCAATGTATCAATCAAGAACTCAAGCAAGAATTTCAATAATTATTAAAGGGGATGTTGATGTAACTGGGCCAAAAATTAAAGCACTCTACGAAGTTTTAGCTAAGGATTAATTAGTTAAGGGATTTTTTATAAACCTCATTTTATTAATTGGAAGATAAACAAATAAAGATTCTCCTATAATATCCGTTCTACTAACAAAACCCCATTCTCTTGAGTCAGAGCTTGCGCTCCTGTTGTCTCCTAATACAAAATATTTTCCATTAGGAACTGTAACTACCTCTTCTTCTTGAAGATATGCTCCAGGAAAAGTTTTTACAGAGGAGCTTAAGTACTTGGCTTCGTCAAAACGATTTCCATTTACATATACAAGTCCTTCTTTAATTGATATTGTGTCACCTGGCATACCAATAACTCTTTTAATATAGTCTTTTTCTGGTTCTGGCGGGGCTTTAAAAACAACAACATCTCCTGCTTTAGGTTCTTTAAATCTAAGAACTATTAAATTAGTTAAGACATACTCTCTATCATAAAAGTTAGGATACATTGAATCTCCTTTTACCTCATAAGGTCTAAAGAGAAATAGGTAAATTACTAAAAATATTGCTGCTGCTATTAAGAAGGTTTGAACGCTATCTAGGAGAAATGCATAGATTTTTTTTATAATTTCCATTAGATAATTGTCCCAAGTTTAGCTTCAATTGTCAATTAGATTTATTTGGTATAATTAATTGCGGACTTGTAGCTCAGTGGTAGAGCGCTTCATTCACATTGAAGATGCCAGAGGTTCAAATCCTCTCAAGTCC
>CAYYJP010000022.1:0-9461 GCA_964472285.1 uncultured Gammaproteobacteria bacterium
GTGGGAAACAAAGACAAATTTAAGATCTCTTAGTACTTCTTTTGGTACATCTTCTAAGTCTTTTTTATTATCTTTTGGAAGTATTACAGTTTTAAGTCCAGCTCTGTGAGCTGCAATAACTTTTTCTTTAACTCCCCCAATTTCCAAAGCCCTTCCTCTTAGGGTAAGCTCTCCGGTCATACCAACAGTTCTTTTGACTGCAGTTTTAGTCAAAGCAGATGTTATAGCTGTCGCTATTGCAAGACCAGCGCTTGGTCCATCTTTTGGAACAGCACCTTCGGGTACGTGAACATGAACATCAATTTTTTGGTAGAACTTTTCATCAAGACCTAAGACTCTTGCTCTTGCTCTGATATAACTCATCGCGGCGCGGCAGGATTCTTTCATAATATCTCCAAGCTGACCCGTTAAAATAAGCTCTCCTTTACCTGGCATTAAAGCAACCTCAATAAAGAGAACGTCTCCACCTGCTTCTGTCCAGGCAAGACCTGTAGACATACCTACTTCATCTTTTTTCTCTATTAAAGTGGAGCTGACTTTAATTGGACCTAGGAATTTTGTAACGTTTTTTTCTGTAACAGTTACTTTAGCTTTTTTACCCTCAGCAACTTTCTTTGCTATTTTTCTAAAAAGTGCAGCAATTTGTCTTTCGAGATTTCTTACACCAGCTTCTCTTGTATAATGTTCAATGATAAATCTAATACCTGTATCTGTTATTTCTATATTTGATTCCCTTAACCCATGTGCTTCCATTTGTTTTTTAAGAAGGAAGCCTTTGATAATTCTAAATTTCTCTTCCTGTGTGTAACCTGCAAAATGAATTATTTCAAGCCTATCTTTTAAAGCTGGTGGAATAGTATCTAATACATTTGCAGTTGTAATAAACATTACATCTGATAAATCAAATGGAACTTCAAGATAATGATCTGAGAATGCATAATTTTGTTCTGGATCCAATGCTTCAAGTAATGCTGAAGATGGATCTCCTCTAAAATCTGCTCCAACTTTATCTATTTCATCAAGCATAAAGACAGGATTTCTAGTCTCTGCATCTTTTATACCTTGTATTATTCTTCCGGGGAGTGCTCCAACATAAGTTCTTCTGTGTCCTCTAATTTCAGCTTCATCTCTTATTCCACCAAGGGAGAGCTTAACAAATTTTCTACCCAGTGCTCTTGCTATTGATTTACCAATTGATGTTTTTCCAACTCCGGGAGGGCCTACAAAACAAAGAATTGGACCTTTCATTTTTCCGGCTAGTTTGTGAACTGCCAGATACTCAGTAATTCTTTCTTTTACTTTTTCAAGACCAAAATGATCTTCATCTAAGATTTTTTCGGCAAGTTTAATATTAACGTTATTTTTGCTTTCCAAACTCCATGGAAGATCTAATAACCAATCAAGATAATTTCTAATATATCCACTTTCTGGATTAAATTGATTCATTTGAGAAAGCTTTTTAATTTCTTTTCTAGCTTTTTCCTCCGTCTCTTCTGGCATCTTAGCTCTCTTTAATTTATCATAAAGCTCTTTTATTTCACTATCTTCATCGGATTCTCCAAGCTCTTTTTCAATTGTCTTAAGTCTTTCCCTAAGCATTACTTCTCTAGCGCCTTTTTCAAATCTTTCCTGGGTTTTTGAAGCAATCTTTTTTTCTAGCTCTAATACTTTTATTTCTTTTGCCAAAACTTCAATGATTCTTTCAAGTCTTTTTTTAACATTAGTTTCTTCTAAGAATTCTTGTTTTTCTGTAGGCTTAAGATCTAAGACTGAAGCAACAAGGTCTGCAAGTTGAGAAGCTGAGTTATCACTCATTACATTCATAAAGACTAAAAAGTCTACAAATTTTCCTAAGTTTACAGCTCGTCTAAATTCATTAATTAGGTGATTTGTTAAAGCTTTAATTTCTGGGGTATCACTTGCTACATCTTCAACCTCTTTTACTTTTGCCATTAAATATGGAGCGTCTTGAACATATTCTAAAATTTTTATTCTAGAAAGTCCTTTAACTTGAGCATTTATCTCACCATCACTTTTAATCATTCTTTCAATATGAGAAAGAGTTCCGACTGCATAAAGATCGGAAGATGATGGCTCGTTTAGCCTTGAGTTTTTTTGAAGCACAAAACCTACAACTCTTTCTTGACTAAATGAAGATTCTAGTGCCGCTAAGCTTTTGGGTCTTCCAAAAGTTAAAACTGAATCTGTGTAGGGAAAGATTATTCCATCCCTGATTGGAATTATGGGTACTATTCTGTCCATAAATTGTATTAGCACTCTATCACACGGGTTGCTAGATTGTCAAGAACTAATTGAAATTGTGGCTAAAGATGAGTTTTTTGCCTTCTTTAAGTAGATCGTTTAATCCCCTTTTTCATAAACAACTTTAAAGCTATTGTTAAAAATATCAATCCCGACAAGGCTGAAAAGAATAGTCCAATTTTAAAAGATAACGGATCATATACAAAAGACACAAGATGTGTCCCCTCAGGCACCACGACCCCACGAAGTGAATAATTAGTTCTATATACTAAAACCTCTTTACCATCCACAAATGCTTTCCACCCTGGATAATAGTTATCTGAGAGGATAAGCAAACTATTTGATAAAGCTTGTGTTTTAATTAATACTTTACTCTCGTGATAAGCTTTAATTATTGCCTTTCCCTGAGCTTTAGTTTCTTTAACTTGAGAAAGCTCTAAGGAGTCTTTCTCTACTACAGCAGTTGTAGCCGGATTAAAAGACAAGTTAAAGAGAGTTTGAAGTTGTCTTTTACTTTCTTTAATAATCTCTAGTTTGGTAACTAAGTATGCACGGGGGAGGATATTTTCACGTTGAGTTATATACCACTTGTCATCTTCCCAGACAATTTTATTTACTTTATAATTAAGTAGAATTTCACTCTTTTTATAAAATAGATAATTAATATTTAAAAGAGACATTAATCTATCTCTACGGAACTCTAAATCAGCACTTAAGCTGGCATCAGTTCTAATATTAACATCGCTTCTTAATAAAGGTGGAGGAAAAATTCCCGTATTTGCAAAGCTAATTAATTCTCCGTAGCGTTTGATATAAAGAGGATTAACATACTGAGGATCGTAATAATGAAAATATGTGGCAAAATTTGCCATAATATTAGCTTCTCCTATTCCAAGAATTCGACTATTCTTGGAAACCTGTTTTATTTCTCTTATAATAGTATTCTCTGGAAAGAAACTTTCTTTAGGAGAAAAGGGTAAAAATTTATAGCTGTTATAAAAGCCCAATAAGTAAATTATCAAAATAATAATAGCGGGAATAATATAGCTAAATTTTTTCTTTCCTAAATTAAAAATTAGGTAAGCAAGAATTAATAAAAAAGTTACCGTAAATCCAATAAACTCAAGTAAAGTATTTCTAAAAGCTGTTATGTGACAGTTTTCCATTAGTTTTGGCGGACACTCAGAATATATATTTAAAATTGTTATTACAAAAATTAAACCAACAAAAAAACTAAATATAAAAAGAGTTAATAGTATTTTCTTTCTTGAATTTTGTAGTGTTACAAAATATTGATATCCAAATCCCGCAAGTAGAGCTAGGGAAAAAGTGGTTATAAAAAAGATTCTACTTGGAACACCAACTGATAAAAATGGAATATTTAGGGTATAGAAAAATGCTACAAATGGAAGCTGAAGGCAAATTAATAAGGTAAAAAATATAACTAGTAAATAAAACTTGATTAAAGATGAGTTTTTGTTTTTATTAATATTAAGTATTGAGAAAAAAGCAAAAAGACATGGAATAAGACCTAAATAAAGAGCCGTTTCTATATAATCACCTGTCCCCCAATAATTATAAGTTGATGGATTCCCATAATAATTTGGTATTAAGATAGTGATCAAATTTTTTATTGGGATAAGTGCATTATTGAAAATAAAAGCTGAGGACTCAGGGTTTAAATTGGCGTATTTAAAAAGCTCAATAGTAGGGATTAATTGAATTGCTGCAATTGTTAGTCCTAATACTATAAAAATGGGGGGTAAGAAAACTTTTCTTATGCCATCTTGGATGTTTTTGTTTTTTAGTTTTAATATCCAATAAAAGATAACGAAAGCTAGAATATAAAATGAATATTGAAGATGGGTAGAAAAAAGTAAAACACTAACACCAAGAGTTAATAACAATAAATATTTTGGTTGAGAATTTTGCTCGTACTTTTCTAATGCATATAAAGAAAGTGGTAAACAAGCTATACCAAGGGCAAATATAGAAAAACTAATTCTCGTAATAACAGCTCCCGATAACACAAAAACTATTGCCGTTAAGAAAGAAGCAATATTTCCCAACTTAATACTTTTTGCATAAAGGAAAGTAAAAATACCTATCAGCATTGTTTCAATTACAATGATTGATGTCCACGCAAGATGATTTGGTAAAAAAAGATACAAGACATTGAAGGGATCGAGATAGCCTGAGTTAATTGCTGCAAGAAATGGCATACCGCTCCCGTTATATGGATTCCAAAGTGGAATTTGAAGATGTCCAAAAAGCTCTAAAGCAAAAACCTTAAACGGATATATTAATTTGAAAGTATCTTCGGCAATTGGTTTATGAGCAAGAGAAATAAAATTTCCAGAAAAGTTGTCAGTTTTATAAGGCTCAAACCATGCTAATAAATAGTTACCAGGAAATAAAAATAATTTATTGAGAAAAAATTGCCAGAATAAAGATAGTATTCCAACAATTAATAACAGGAAAGATAAAATCGTTTGCCTGTTTGTTTTTATTTTCTTCACACTTAGTTTGATTATACATCATGATAAATTAGGGGTTGACATGCCTTAAAGCACGAAACTACAATTAAAACACCATGATATATCTAAGCAATTTGCTGGGCAAAAACGTCTATTTTGACAGGAAAATATATGGAAAAATGATTGATTTTGCCGTACTTGAAAGTTCCCCTAATCCATCTATTTCCAAGGTTGTTATAAAAAAAAATGGTAAGAAATTAACCATTTCTCCATCCAATATTACGATTAAAAGTTTTGGAGCTATTTTAAACTCCACTACAGGTCCCTTTCTTCCCTACGACGAAAGGGATTTTTACTTAAATGAGGATCTTTTAGATAAACAGGTAATTGATGTTGATGATAGAAGACTAGTTAGGGTAAACGACATAGTTTTGGATGCACAAGACCAACTAAAAGTAGTAGGAATTGATATTGGAGTTGCAGGAATTCTTAGAAGACTTAGTTTAGATAAGTTTATTAAAATCGAACCAAAAATAATCCCATGGCAAATGATTGAAGCTTTTGATTATCAAACAGGAAACGTAAAGATAAGTCTTTCACAAAATAGACTTAATAACATTCACCCTAGTGAACTTGCAGACATTTTGGAAAATTTAGGCAACAGGGAAAGGCTTTCAATTGTTGAAAGCTTAGACGCAAAAAGCGCAGCAAAAGCTATTGAGGAAACAGACATTAAAACAAGAGAGGCAATTTTAGAAGAACTTAAAGCCTCAGCTTTAGGACAAGTTGTTGCTAAAATGCATACAGCCTCAATTGCAGGACTTTTTTATAAATTAAATCCTCTGAGAATTAGAGAGATTTTAAAACTCATGGGTACTGAAAGAGCTATGAAAGTGGAAAAAATTCTTGACTTTGGTACCGAAACTGCAGGAGGAATGATGAGGACAACTTTTTGGAAACTTGATGGAGAATTAACTATTAAAGAGGCTTATAACCAGCTTTTTGAACAAAAACCAAAACCTGAGGCAATAGTAATTACAAACGGAAACGAAAAACTTGTAGGTATTATTTATACAAAAGATATTTTGGATAGTGACTCATTAGCACAACTTAAAGACTTAGTTACTGAAAGAAAGTTTGCCTATCCAAATGTTGGCGCAAATGAAGTAATAATGCTTTTTGCAAGATATAATCTTAGACTATTACCAATAGTTGATAAAGACAAAAAGCCAATGGGAGTAGTTAAAATTGATAATATACTTGAACTTATAGAGCAAAGGACTCAGGTAGATGAACTTATTTAAAAGAAAATTTATCGCACTCTTACCAGTCTTGGCAATAATGGGCCCAGGTATTATTGCTGCCTCAGCAGATAATGATGCCGGTGGCATTACTACCTATTCTGTTGCTGGTGCTCAATACGGCTATTCGCTTCTATGGGTACTATTATTAACAACTCTTGCCCTCTCCATAACTCAGGAGATTGGTGCAAGAATGGGACTTGTAACAGGTAAAGGTCTTGCTTCGCTAATAAGAGAAAAGTTTGGAATCAGATGGACAGCTTTTATAATGGGAGTTTTGTTTATAGCAAACCTTGGTACCATTGCAGCTGAATTTGCAGGAATTGCCGCTGCTTTTGAGATTTTTAATGTTTCTAAATTTATTTCTGTTCCAATAGCAGTTCTTACTATGTTTCTTTTAGTAACCAAAGGAAGTTTTAAGCGCTTAGAAAGATTATTTTTACTGTTTTCCTTTTTCTATATTTCCTATGCGATTTCAGCATTTGCCCTAAAGCCGGATTGGGGAAGTGCTGTATCAAGCCTTGTAATACCTCATCTTGAATTTGATAAAGGATATATCTTAACACTTATGGCTTTAATCGGAACAACTATTACACCTTGGGGACAATTTTTCATACAAGGTTATGTTGTTGACAAGAAACTTACAAAAGACGATTTAAAAATTGAAAGAGGAGACGTATTTCTTGGTTCATTTATAACTAACTTAATTGCCTTTTTCATCATTGTTACAACAGCAGGAGCATTATTTGCAAACGGAATTCATATTAATGATGCAAAAGATGCAGCATTTGCCCTAAAACCGTTTTTTGGGGATTTTGCCATAATTCTTTTTGGATTTGGTCTTTTAAATGCTTCACTTTTTGGGGCTGCAATCGTACCAATTAGCACTTCCTATGTTATAACTGAGGCTTTTGGAATGGAATCAGGATTAAATTATAAATTTAAACAAGCACCTGAATTTTATGGCTTATTTGCAATATCTCTTATTTTAGGGGGTCTTTTAGTAGTTATACCATTCCTTCCTCTTCTTACTATATTAGTAGTATCTCAGGCTATTAATGCTGTTCTTCTTATTCCTATATTTATCTTTCTATATCTATTATCAAATGATAAGAAAATCTTGGGAGAATATGCCAACAATAAGATTATGAATATAATAGTATTACTTACTTTAATGGGTATTTCTTTTACGGCACTTTTCTTTGTTATCTCCACAATCTTTCCCAATATCCTTTAAAGAAGAAACATTCGGAGAGTATTTAGTTTTTCTTTAAACGTTGATTTTTTATATAGCAAATCCCATATGTATTCCTTTTTTCTTGCAACTCTTATGCCTGTATAAGTACTCATAACTAAAACTAAAAGCATTAGATAAAGCATGTCCCTAGTCATTCCTTGTGTAATCCTATCAGTGTTTCTTGTTCCCAAAACCGCAGGCAGGTTTTGCGTATTTGCAGTTAATATTGCCTGAGATGGACTCCCATTTCCAAAAATCTTAAATGTTGATTCAGAGCTTACAGAAATAAGGCTATTATCCGGACCTATATATCCTTGAGCTTGTGCAACTGCTATATATTCTCCTGGTTTTGCTTTAGACGACAGAACAAGACCTGTTGTAATCTTCAATGATTTTCCTCCCTCCATTTCTCCTAGATTAAATAGACCCTCTCCCGTAACTATTCCGTCCTTTACTAAAGACAGTCTTACTTTTGTTCCATAAACTTTTCCACTTCCAGTGTTTTTAACTTTTATAAAGAAAGTCACCGTGTCCCCCGGATAAACAAAGGCTCCCACATTATTTGCTGACGTTATACTAAGCTGTCCTCCCTCTTCCTGCTTTGGATCACCTTGTTCACTTTCTATTTGAATTTCTGGTTCTATCTTTGGTTCTTCTTGGTTTAATTTATCAAAATTGCTTTTTCCTCCAATATCTCCAGTCCAATCACCAAAGATATTTAAAAATCCAAAGAAACCTACTGAGTTAATAAAATTAGCATTTATGAAATTTATCAAAGATATTGAACTAAATGCACTTCCTGTATTTATGCTTCCATTTCCGTTGATTATGTTTCCTCCGCTATTTGCCAGTGATGTCACATTGTTTTCAACATATGCGCTGTTATAAATGCTTACGTTCCCAACCGCGCACGTTGGACAAGAGGAAGAATCTGAAAGCAAAGGCCCTGCTAAGTAAAACATAAGAGTTGCGCCTCCACTTTCTGGATCAAATGCATTCCAGCCAATAAAGTTTCCATCCCAATTGCCTACTAAATTAATAAAAAGTCCCTGAACTGTTGTTCCTACAAAATTAGCATTTACAATATTGAGATTATTAACTAATGAGGCGGCATCGCCTGTACTAATATTTCCATTTCCATAGACTGTATTTTGCCCACTAATGCTTTGGGAATCTACGTTATTTACAACAGTTGCGCTATTTGATGCAACAAGCGTTACTCCACATGTTGCACAAGAGGCATTTTGTACAAAATCAGGCAAAATTATATTCCCGTTTAGAGATCCAAATATATTAATTGAAACTATGTGAATAGTAGAATTTATAATTGTAAAATTTACTTTATTAAGTAAAGATACTATAGAATATGCATTTCCTGTATTAATAACTGCCTCATCACCGTAATTTGCTGAATTAATATTATTATTTCCCGTATTTGCATACGAATTAACGTTATTTGAAAGATAAGCATAATTATTAATGTTGGTAAATGATACATTGATAACTTCATCGTCTGGATGAGCTGGTATCATTGTCGATGCAATTGCAAAAGGGTCTGATAGATTTAAATTTCCATTTTGATCTACAAAGATATTTATTGTGTTATAAACAACTTCTGAATTTATCGAATTAGTATTTATACTATTGTCCATTGTAGTTTCAGAAACTGCATCCCCAGTATTAATGGAAGCAGACTCTCCACTTGGAGTGGAACAAGAATTATTATTTGTATCTGTTAATGTGTCTGCGGAAGCAGTTGCAATCTCGTTTTCACCGCTTTCTCCCTGTGAATTTATTGAATTATCTACTAAAGCATTATTTTCAAGATTAGAAGAATTGGGATCTGAATTAGAATTTTGATTATTATCTTCTTGAGGAGTTGGCACAGGATCTTGCTCAGATTGAACTACAATCTCCTCCAGTTGTTGTTCTTGCGTTTGCTCCTCTACCACTGCTTCTGGAAGCAGAATAACTTCAAAAGGAGTAGGTGTTGGAGTTGGATTAATAGTATTGTCTCCTGTATTTGAAGATGTATCTACTGTGTTTTCTGTCTCTGAAGTGTTTTCAACACTAGTTTCAGGCTGTTGCTCTTGTTGCTCAGATTGTGGTTCTTGTGACTGCTCAATAGTTGGAGTAGGAGTTATCTCATCGGCAAAGATAACTGCCGGAAACATAGTATTATAT
>CAYYJP010000023.1:0-7611 GCA_964472285.1 uncultured Gammaproteobacteria bacterium
TTAGGAGTTGTTTTTATGAGTTTTGAAAGCCTAGATTTTATTCTTGCAGCTTTATTTTTATGCATAAGTCTATTTTTAGCACTCTTATCTACAAAAATAACTGCCTTTCTTACTGTTTCGGCAGTTGGTTTTTTTAAAGCAGCACTTAAAGCCTTTTTAAGGCCTGTTTTTACAACCAAATTTCTTTTTTCTCTTACTTTATCTTTTCTTAACTTTTTCTTTGCAGATCTTATTACTGGCATGGCGCTATTTTAGCATGTTATACTGTATAAAACAACATATGCCAAAAGACTTTTTAAAGAAAAGTTTAAATCTTTTACTTAGACAACAAAACAACATTTTATCTGCAGCCATCGTAATAATGGCTACAATTATTTTTTCGCAGATACTTGGAATTATCAGACTAAGGCTTCTAGCAAGTATTTTTGGAGCCTCAAATACCTTAGGAGTTTATTTTGCATCTGCAAAAATGCCAGAGTTTTTATTTCAACTTATTATTGCAGGGGCTTTGTCATCAGCCTTTATACCAGTTTTTTCAGACTATCTTGCTAAAGGAAAAGAAAAAGAAGCACATAGTGTTGCATCTACACTTTTAACCTTAAGCCTTGTAATTTTTACCATTTTTTCTATCTTAGTTTTTATATTTGCTCATAATATCTCAGGAATAATTGCTCCAGGCTTTAGTCCTTCCCAAGTTGATTTAATGACAAGCCTAATGAGGATAATAATTTTTGGTGAAATTATATTTATAATAGGAAGTTTTTTATCCGCAATTTTGCAATCATATAATCATTTTTTTATTCCTGGTATTGCGTCTGCTTCATATAATCTTGGAATAATTATAGGAATTGTATTTTTACATCAGTTTCTCGGTATTTTTTCAGCAGCTTACGGCGTAGTTTTAGGCGCATTAATTTTTGTTTTAATCCAGATTCCATCAGTTAGGAAATTAGGCTTTAGTTTTAAACCAACGCTCTCAATCGATTTTATTAAAAATAGCGCAGTTTTAGATGTATTTAAGTTAATTTGGCCAAGAACTTTATCTATTGCCATTTTTCAACTTGGAACCTTAATTACTCTTACTTTAGTATCTTATTTACAAGATCCTGGAAGAAATTATGTAATATTAGATTTTGCTCAAACCCTTGCTTTTGCTCCAGTTGCCTTGATAGGACAATCAATAGCTCAAGCCGCATTTCCTGTTCTTTCTAAAGAAAAAGATAGACTTTCTGATTTTAAAACAACTTTTCTAACTAGTTTTACGCAACTTTTTTACCTAATTCTTCCAATATCGGTTCTTATTTTAGTTTTAAGAATACCTTTAGTTAGACTCGTTTATGGAGCAGCAGAATTTGACTGGGCGGCAACTGTCTTAACTGGTAGAACTTTAGCATTTTTTAGTATTTCTTTATTTGCTCAAGCTCTCGTCTATCTTGTATCAAGAGCTTTTTATGCACTTCATGATACAAAGACGCCACTTGTTATTGGATCAATAACTACTTTTTTCATGATTATAATGGGTGCTATTTTTATTTTTGTGTACCATTTTGGTATTGAGAGTATTGCTTTAGCTTTTTCAATAGCATCTATCTTAAATCTTTTAATTATGTTTGTATCCCTTTATTTTAAAATTGGTGGTTTCCCCAAAAAAGAATTTTTAGTCAGCGTTTCAAAGATTTTACTTGCTTCTTTTTTTACAGCGTTTGCTTTGTATATTCCAATAAAACTTTTAGACCAATTAGTCTTTGATACTACAAAAACAATAAACCTTATTTTATTAACAGGCATATCAAGCTTTGCAGGACTTTTTCTTTATCTTTTCCTTACTTGGTTTTTTAATGTTAAAGAGGCAACGATGTTTATTCTCCTATTTAAAAGGATTGGGGACTGGAGACAAATTCTTGGAAAATCTGAAGAAACAATTGACGGAACTAGACTTAACCCTTAGAATACTCTTTCTATGTCTTACAAAAACATTCGCAATTTTGCAATAATTGCCCACATTGATCATGGAAAATCAACTCTTGCAGACAGATTCTTAGAAATTACAAAAACTATTTCTAAGGATAAGCTTACGGAGCAGTTTTTGGATCAAAATCCTATTTCGAGAGAAAGAGGAATTACCATAAAGCTTGCACCAGTTAGAATGCACTACGAACTAGATGGGCAGGATTATATTCTTGATTTAATTGACACCCCAGGACATATGGATTTTTCATATGAAGTATCAAGAACTTTAGCTGCTTGTGAAGGAGCAATATTATTAGTTGATGCAACAAAAGGAATTCAAGCTCAAACAGTTGCACATTTTCATGCTGCTCAAAAAGAAAACCTTAAAATAATTCCTGTAATAAATAAAATTGATCTTGATAGCGCAAATACAGAGGTTGTAAAAAGGGATTTAGTAGAAATATTTGGATTTAGGGAAGAAGATATTTATTACATTAGTGCAAAAACAGGAGAAAACGTTGACGAGCTACTAAAAGCCGTTGTTTTAAATCTTCCTATGCCAAACGTTGACGAGACAGCGCCTTTTAAAGCATTGGTTTTTGATGCAGTATTTGATGAGCATAGGGGTGTAATTATTTTTATAAAAGTAGTTAACGGAAGCGTTAAAAGACATGATCAAATAGAATTTATACAAAGTAAAACGAAAATTATTGCCTCAGAAGTTGGTTTTTTTTCTCCAAATTTAATAGCTAAAGATAGTCTTGATGCAGGGGAAATTGGCTATATTGTTACAGGAGTAAAAGATATTAGGCAGACAAGAGTTGGAGACACTATTAAACACGTTGGTTTTGAAGTTGAATCTTTATCAGGATATGAAATTCCAAAACCCATGGTATTCTTTGGTTTATATCCAAAAGCATCAAGCGAATATGTGCACTTAAGAGAAGCTTTAAATAAACTTGCATTAAATGACGGATCATTAACTGTTGCAAATGAATATTCTGCATTTTTAGGAAGTGGTTTTAGAGTTGGTTTCTTAGGACTTTTGCATGCTGAAATTGTAAGAGAAAGACTAACTCAGGAATACAAAGTAAGCCCACTTTTAACTATGCCAAGAGTATTGTATAAGGAAGAAAACGAAGAAATGCTTGAGCCTTATATGATTTTAAATATTTTTGTTCCATCTAATTATGTCGGAGCAGTTTTAACAGTTGCTCAAAACAAAAGAGGAGTTTTACAAGATATCTCATATCTTAAAAGTAACGCAATATTAAAATATGAAATGCCTTACTCAATGTTTATTAAAGGACTTAGCGCAGAGCTTAAAAGTGTTTCTCAGGGGTTTGCGAGCATAGATTATCAAATAATGGGTTATAAAAAAGCAGATTTGGTAAAAATGGATATTATGATAAATGGAAACACAGTAGATGTTTTATCAGAATTAGTTTATAAAGATGAAGCTGAGTTTGTAGGCAGACAAAGGATTGAAAAACTAAGCGAGAATCTTGACCGTCAGCAATTTAAGCAAATAATCCAAGCTGCAATTGGAGCTAAGATTTTAGCAAGAACAGAAATTTCTCCTTATAGAAAAGATGTTTTAGCAAAAATGTCTGGCGGAGATAGAACAAGGAAAGATAAACTCTTAGAGGCTCAGAAAAAAGGAAAATCAAAACTTATAAATGTTTCAAAAGTACAGATTCCTCAAAAAGCGCTTCTTTCGATGATTGAAAGCTAGAGAGCAAGAAGAAGTATAGCTCCTATAAATGCTAACATTACTCCGATAGCACCTATTGTAACAAGTTCTGCTGGTCCTGTTGGAGGGAGAGGTGATGGACTTGCAATCGTATCCGTTGGTGTTACCTCAGTGCCTCCTGAAACGCTAATTGTAGCTGTGCAGCTTCCTGTGTTTGTATTTCCATCCTCATCGGTAATTGTTGCTTTTGCGTTAAATGTTCCTGAAGTAGCATATGTATGTGAAGTTAAAACACTTATAGAATTAGTGCCTATTCCACCTGCATCCGTCACAGCTTGTTTTTCACCATCTCCAAAGTCAAAATTAACCTCAGAGATGGCAATATCAGAGCTTGTTCCTACTGCGGTTAGATTAACTGAGAATGGTGCAGTACCCGTTGATCCAGGATCTAGAGAAAGACTTGTACATGAAAGAGTTGGTGCTCCAGTTGGAGTAAGTGTAGGAGTATTTGTTGGAGTTTCAGTTACATTTGTATCTTTATCACTAGTTATTGTTATTGTTTTAGAACAAGTAGTTGCTTCACTTTCATTTTCTTGATCATCAATCATGACTGCGGTTGCAGTATAAGTTCCTGCTGTATCATAGGCATGGCTTGCTGAAGCCGTTGCGCGGAGCGTTCCATATCCTTTAGAGCCTGGGTCTGTGCTTGTAGGACTTGCGCTGTCTCCGTCTCCAAAATCTAATCTTATTCCCTCAATAGTTCCGCCTGAATCTGTTCCAGATGCTTCAAATTTAAGAGTATAAGGAGCTTTTCCAGTAGTTGACTTGTCTGTAGTTATATATTCACAAACAGGATTATTTTCAGTTCCCTGAGAAGATGCAATATTTACTGATCCTGGAGAAGTATTTGAAATAAGATTAGAGCCATTTTCATCTGTGCCACCCGTTCCACCAAGTGATATAAGCAGGCTTTGATTACCAAATGTTACTTGGGTTGGAACATCTGGCTCTGTGGGCGCAAGTGCCTTAAAGGTAAGAGTTGCTACTTTAGTTCTTGTTTTTAAAACATTTTGAGGACTTCCTCCTACAGACATTGCAACGGTTATTATTCCTGGTCCATATTCTGGTCCAATTGGAATACTAGGTGTAAAACTTGATCCATCAGCTGCGGGCCAAGTGGAAACAGCAAATGTACCATCCATTGTGGCAAGCTTCGTTGAATCATAAGACATAACAAGCTTTACATAAGAAATCTCATTTATATTTGATGGATCTACATAAACATCAAAACTTACATTGTCTCCCACATTTTTACTTAAAGGTGTAGGAAGAAGTGAAAGAGTTGTTGCAGCCTCAGCAGAAGTTTTTGTTCTCTGTTGTATTCCTACAAGATAAACAGTAACAGGGATGGCTACTAGTAGCACTACAATAAAGCCCAGTAAAAGAAGTTTCTTGCCGGATAAAAAAGACATAATAAGTTTAACTTTATCGTATAGAAAATGCAGCCTTGTGTCAAGGAAAAGATCATAAATAAATGTTGACAAAGAAAATTATCTAGTGTATATTTAAGCAGTCACTTAACGAGAGTGATATTTTTTAGGCAAAATATGGCTAAAACAAACTTAAAACCATTATTTGATAACGTTTTAATAAAACCTTTAAAAGCAGAGGAAAAAACTGCTTCAGGAATAATCTTGCCTGATAGTGCCAAAGAAAAACCTCAAATAGGAGAAATAATTTCTATTGGTAGTGGACACGTTACACCTGATGGAAAGACACTTCCAATGGTTCTTAAAGTAGGACAAAAAGTATTATATAAAGATTGGGGTGGAGATAGAACTAAAATTGAAGGCGTTGAATACATAATTGTAAAACAACCAGATGTTTTAGCAATTGTAGAATAATATGGCAAAACAAATTGTATACGCACAAAAAGCAAGACAGAAATTACAAAGTGGTGTTGACCAACTAGCTAAGGCTGTTGCAACAACGCTTGGTCCTAAAGGAAGAAATGTTGCCCTTGATAAAAAATGGGGTGCTCCAGCAGTAATTCACGACGGTGTAACTGTTGCAAAAGAAATAGAGCTTAAGGATCCATTTGAAAACATGGGCGCACAGCTTGTTAAAGAAGCAGCTTCTAAAACAGCAGATGTTGCAGGGGATGGAACAACTACAGCAATAGTTATCGCCCAGTCAATTGTTGATGAAGGAATAAAAAACATTACCGCAGGAACAAACCCAATGCTTTTAAAAAGAGGCCTTGAAGAAGCAAGCGCAGCAGTAGTTGAATTTATTAAATCAAAAGCAAAAACAATTAATATTAAAAACGATTCTGAAATATCACAAGTTGCAACAATTTCCGCAGGAGATGAAGTAATTGGAAAGTTGGTTGCAGAAGCTTTGCAAAAGGTAGGTAAAGATGGTGTTGTTTCAGTTGAAGAAGGAAGAGGTTTAACAACAGAAATTGAATACAAAGAAGGAATGGAATTTGATAAAGGCTATGCTAGCGCATACTTCGTAACAAACCCAGATAGAATGGAATCAGAAGTTGAAGATCCATACATTTTAATTACAGATAAAAAATTATCTAACTTACAAGAATTTGTTCCATTTTTAGAAAATGTTGTAAAGGTTTCGAAAAACCTCGTAATAATTGCAGATGATGTTGAAGGTGAAGTTCTAGCACTTCTTGTTGTAAATAAATTAAAAGGAGTTCTAAATACAGTTGCAATAAAAGCTCCAGGATTTGGAGACAGAAGAAAAGAAATGCTAGAAGATATTGCAATCTTAACTGGGGGAACAGTAATAAGTGATGACACGGGAAGAAAATTTGACTCTGTTACGGTTGAAGATTGTGGTAGAGCTGATAAAGTGTGGGCAGATAAAGAAAACACAAGAATAATTGGTGGAAAAGGAATTAAAGCTGCACTTTCTGCAAGAGTTACCCAAATTAAAAAAACAATTGAAACTTCTACTTCAGAATTTGATAAAGAAAAGCTTCAAGAAAGATTAGCTAAGTTATCAGGTGGAGTTGCCGTAATAAATGTAGGAGCAGCAACAGAAGTTGAAATGAAAGAGAAAAAAGAAAGAGTCATTGATGCAGTTGCAGCAACAAAGGCGGCATTAGAAGAAGGTGTAGTTTCAGGTGGAGGAGTAGCTCTTCTTGAAGCAATCAATGCTTTAGATCCAAAACTATTTAAAAATATTAAAGCAGATAGTGATCAGGCAACAGGAATAAGTATTCTTAGAAAAGCACTAGAAGCTCCAACAAGAAAACTTGCTGAAAATGCTGGAATAAATGGAGACGTTGTAGTTGATAATATTGCAAAACAACAAACTGGATTTGGATTTAATGTTTTAACAAATACTTATGTAGATATGATAAAGGAAGGAATTATTGATCCTGCAAAAGTTACTAGAAGTGCAGTTGAAAATGCAGTTTCTGTTGCAATAATGATTTTAACAACTGAAAGTTTAATCACAGATATCCCAGAAGAGAAAAAAGAAATGCCAGGAATGCCTTCAGGTGGAATGGACTATTAATCCTTCATAAAAGCCGCAAATAATGCGGTTTTTTTATTTGATCTTTTAAGATATAATAAAGCACATGAGAAAGATACTTTTTGTAATTCTCTGCTTTGTAATTGCATTATTAATTTTTGGTTTAGTAGTTTATCTTTTAGGTCAACGTCCTGAAAAAGGAGCTCTACAGGTAACTTCATCAGTTAAAGCTCAAGTTTTAATCAACGGGAAGCTCTTTGGAGAAACACCACTTTGTCTTTGTGAAGCAAAAGACATGTTAAATACCGGAGAGTATACAATCAGACTTGTTCCAAAAGAAGGAAATTTTGAACCATTCCAAAGAAAAATTACAATAAACCCAAAAGTACTAACAGTTGTTGATAGAAGTTTTTCTCAAACTGCACTTTCTCAAGCAAGCGTTATTAGTCTTTCAAAAATAGAAGATA
>CAYYJP010000024.1:0-6548 GCA_964472285.1 uncultured Gammaproteobacteria bacterium
CTCTTTTTTTATCCATACTATAAAATCTTATCCTATCTCCTTTGAAAAGTAAATCTACTTCTCCCATTGGTCCGTTTCTATGTTTTGCTATGGAAAGTTTTGTTGGAATTACACTACCCACTGCTTCTGCATCAGTTCTATATAAAAACATTACAACGTCTGCATCCTGTTCTATTGCTCCAGACTCCCTAAGATCTGCAAGTTGAGGTTTTCTCTCACCCCTATGCTCTACCGCACGAGACAACTGAGAGACAGCTAAGACTGGAATTTTTAATTCTCTTGCTAAATTTTTTAATCCTTGAGAAACGATGGAGACTTCTTGTACTCTGCTGTCATATCTTCTTCCAGGATCTGCAAGTTGAAGATAATCTATGATTAATAATTTAATTCCCTGCTCTAATTGCAAACGTCTTGCTTTTGTTCTCATTTCAGAAATTGTAATACCGGGGGTGTCATCAATAAAAATTGGGGCGTCGGCAAGCTCTCCCATTGCCGTTGATAATTTTGTAAAATCAGCTTCTACTAATTTACCTGTTTTTAATCTCCAGGCATCAACATCTGCTTGACCTACTAAAAGTCTATCTACTAATTCTTCTTGGCTCATTTCAAGTGAAAAAATACCTACTGGAAGCTTTTGAGAAATTGCAATATTTTGAGCTATATTAACAACAAAAGCCGTTTTTCCAGTACCAGGTCTTGCTGCCAAAATTAAAAGGTTTGACTGCTGCATTCCTGATAAAATATTGTCCAAATCTACAAATCCTGTTTGAATTCCTCTAAAGCCTGCTCCCTTTTTGTGTAATTCATCAATTCTTTCAAAACTCTCAGCAAGACTATCTTTAATTGGAGTAAACCCTTTAATATTATGTCCTTGAGAAATTGCAAAAATTGATCTTTCTGCTTTATCTAATAATTCTCCTACTTCTGATCCCTCTACGAAAGCATCTTGTGCCATTTCTGTTCCTGCAGAAATTAAGTTTCTTTTTACAGATGCTTCTTTAATAATTTGTGCGTATTCTTCAATGTTTGCAGCTGTTGGAACAATATTTACAAGCTCAGAAATGTATGAAGACTCAACCTTATCACCATTTCTTATTTTTTTTAATTTTTGATTAAGAGTTAAAATATCAATTGGCTTTCTTTCTTCATACAAAGAAAGCATTGCATCATAAATTATTCCATTTAAATCACTGTAAAAATCTTTTGGGTGAATTATTTCAGAGATAAGACCGATAGCATCTTTATCTATTAAAATTGCGCCTAACACACTCTGCTCTGCGTCTTCACTATGTGGGGGTGTTTTTGGGTTTACCATATTTGTATAAAGAACTTTAATTCAAAAAGAAAGATTTTACAATATGTAAAATTAGCTCAGAAGATAAATTTCCATCTCTTCAGGAAGTTTTTCTTCAGAGAAACTTATTTTTGAAGATTTTGTTGCGTTTTCATTACCAAGCGTCTTTGCTCCCTCAGCCGCTTTTTCTCCATATAAGATAACTACTCTTGGCTCTATCGATGTTATTACATTTTCTGGAATGTGGGAATCAGCATCTACTATTACAACACCATAATCTTGTAATTTATCTGATGGGGTATTTGAAAGCGCACTTGCCTTTGCAAGTAAAACCTCTATTGCATCAATTGAAAAAGAAAATATTAATTCTTCTCCTGATTTAAATGAAGAAATTTTTAAACCTGAAACTTCGTATTCACCGGTTTGATTTATTATTACCCTATGCTCACTTACACGACTTGGGTCATAGTCTTTCCCCGTTACAATGATTGCATCAGCATCAATTTTTGCTATATCTTTTTTGGGATCTATAATAAGTGAGGTTTTCTTTATTTTAATTTTTAAGCTATTTGGGCCAAGTAATGCAACATCCATTTCCAAATCATCCTATCACAACTACCTTTTCTTGACAAGCCAAATCTTTTTTCGTATTATAGGTTACCGTTATGAAACAAGAAAGAGTTGTACTTTCATTTATCATGGTTTTAATTGGTTTAGTCGTTGCAGGCGGAGCTTTTTTCTTTTACCAATCAACAAGAGAAACTCCCCAAACAGAAGAAAAAATTGAAATAAATACTTCCCCTACTCCAACTGTTAATTCAGGATTTTTCTTAAAAGTTTTTAACCCAAAAGATGAATCATTGGCTGACAGAAAAACTATTACTGTTTCAGGAAAAACAACTCCAGACGCAACAGTAGTCATTCTTACAACATCAACACACGAAGTTGTAAAACCATCAAGTCAGGGAGACTTTACTACCAACATTACAATTGATGACGGATCAAATTACATTAAAATTCAAGCTATAGCTCCAAATGGCGAGATACAAACTACTGAAAGAATAGTTTCTTATACTACGGAGGATTTTTAATTTATGAAAAAAATAATTATATTTACAATTGCATTTTTCTTACTCTTTCAAACCAGTAACTCTTTTGCACAAAAAACAACTAAAACTTCAACCCCTACCCCAATTGATCTTTCTGATCAAATTGATGATTTAAAAAACAAAATTGCTTCAAAAGTTGCTCAGCTAAACTTAGTTGAAAAAAGAGGCCTCTATGGAGCAGTTACCGATGCATCTGATACACAAATTACTTTAAAAACAGTTACTGGAGCTACAAGGTTTGTTGATGTAGACGAGCTTACTAAATTTTCTTCAGATTCTAATGACTCATTTGGAATTTCAGATGTAGAAAAAGGGATGAGCCTTGGCGTTATTGGACTATACAATAAACAATCACAAAGATTACAGGCAAGAATAGTTGAAGAAGAAGACCAACTTCCAAACTTTTTCTATGGAGCAGTTTATTCTGTAGACAGTGAAAACTTTACATTAACTATTGCTAAAGAAAATGGAGCAAGAAATGTGATAGATGTTGAAAGTATTTCTAAAACCAACTCTTTTGTAGATGGTGAGCTCGTAAAATCTGGATTTTCAAAAATAAAAGAAACAACTCCAATCATAGTAATCGGTTTTCCACAAAAAGAAAATAAAAACGTTACTCTTGCATCAAGAATATTTTTATTTCCAGAAATTTCCCCAAGTGGAAAAATAAACCTAAACCCTAGTCAAGAAGATGTTACTCCATCAACTGGTAGTGGAAAAAAGCTTGTTCCAATCATAAAATAGTTCTATAATAATTTTATGTTGGAAAATCTTAAAAAGCAGCAAACCTCTATACGACTTCTTATAATTCTTTTAATCATTGCTGTATCTACTTATCTTTTCCAAATCCTTTGGCAAGTTTTATCTATTTTTTCTGACATATTGATAATGATTGTTCTTGCTTGGCTTTTAAGCTTTGTACTCGAACCACTTGTAAATTTAATTTCCAAAGTTACAAAACTTTCTAAAATACTTTCAGCCTTAATTGTTTATGCTTTCTTTGGTGTTTTATTTGCCGTTATGGTCTTTCTTTTTATTCCTGTTGTAGTTGTCCAATTCCAATCTCTTTCAAAAGTAATACCAGGATTTTTAACACAATATCCAGATCTTATAAAAACATGGAACAGTTCAATAACAAAGTCTGTAGATATATTGATTACTCTTCTCCCATCCCTAGCAACAATTGTAATCGACACAATCTTAATGCTTATTCTATCTTTCTATTTAATAGTTGATAAGGATAGGATAAATAATGAGGTTTATAACCTGATTCCAAAATCTTGGCATAAAAACTTTATATTTATTCAAAATGTAATTGATAATACATTTTCCTCTTTTTTAAGAATTCAGTTAATTTTTGGAGTAATTGCAGGCATCTCTACTTGGATCGTCTTAACTCTTTGGGGAGTAGAATTTGCTGCATCAATTTCTCTTCTTGCTGGAATATTAACAATAATTCCAGTTTTGGGACAATTCTTGGGAGCATTTCCACCCGCTTTTATAGTTTTAGTAACAAGACCTGAATCGCCAATTGAGGCAGTAATCGTTTTTGCCATATTAGTTATTATTCAGCAAATAGCTTTCAATGTAATAGGACCAAAGCTTATGGGAAATGCATTCAAACTTCACCCTATTGTAGTTTTTCTTTCAATCATAATTGGTTTTAAGATAGCAGGAGCAATTGGTGCTGTATTTGTAGTTCCCTTACTTGCTATTTTTGTTATCGTCATAAAACAATTAGGACACTATTTTATTAATCCTCCAGAGCCTTCTGAAAATAAGTAACTTATGATATCATTAGTGATATGGTAAACGTTCAAACATTAAAGGGTTTTCGCGATTTTCTGCCTATTGATAGTCGCAAAAGACAATATATTTTAGAAACTTTGAGAAAAGTGTTTGAGTCCTATGGTTTTGAACCCCTAGAAACACCAACCTTAGAATATGAAGAAATACTACTAGGTAAATATGGTACAGAAGGAGATAAATTAATGTACAGGTTTGAGGATAACGGAAAAAGAAAAGTTGCAATGAGATATGACCAAACCGTACCCCTTGCAAGAGTAATATCGCAGTATCAAAATGATCTTCTTCTTCCATTTAAAAGGTACCAAATGCAAAATGTTTATAGAGCTGAAAATACTCAAAAAGGAAGATACAGAGAATTCTTACAAGTAGATGCAGATATTGTAGGAGTATATTCTCCCCTTTCTGATGGCGAGATTATTGCTCTCACAATTGATTCTTTAAAAAAACTTGGATTTGAAAATTTTAAAATCTTAATAAACGATAGGGTTCTTTTTTCAAACTTACCAAACAAAGGTATAGATGAAAAAGAAATACCTGTTGTTGTTAGAGCTATTGATAAGCTTAAAAAAATTGGTAAAGAAAAAGTATTAGATGAGTTAGTTGAGAATGGAATAGCAAAAGAAAAGGCAGAATATTTATTAAACACATTAGAAACTGAAAAACCTACTCCAAGAATCAATGAGATATTTTCAGTTTTGGAAAAAATGAATGTAGATAAAAAATATGTTGAATTTTTACCAACTCTTGCAAGAGGACTTGATTACTACACAGGAATTATTTTTGAAGTTGAAGTTGATGGATATGATGTTGGCTCTATAGCAGGCGGCGGAAGATATGATAACTTAATTGGCATGTTTGCTGGCAAAGATATTCCCGCAGTTGGTTTTGCTTTTGGATTTGATAGGCTTATGGAGGCAATGGAAATATTAAATCTATTTCCTAAAAATATTAATGGCAAAGATATCTTAGTTACCTTTGCCTCCTCAGATCTTGAAGAAAAAGCTTTAAAAACTACATCCAAGTTAAGAAATAATGGGTTAAACGTACAATGCTATCTTGAAGATGTAAGCTTAGAAAAACAATTAAAGTATGCCGATAAAAAAAATATTCCTTTTGTATTAATTGTTTCAGATAAAGAATATATTTTAAAAAACATGAAGCAAGGTCAACAAAAAAACGTAAGCTTAGAAAACCTGCCTAATGAGCTCGAGTAAAGTAAAACTTGCAATTATTTTTCTTATTCTGTCCAACATTATTTGGGGGGCAGCTTTTCCTATCTATAAATTAACCCTCGAAGTAATTCCCCCATTCACTTTTGTTTTTTTAAGATTTTTTATAGGCGCTATTATTCTTTTTCCATTTGTATTTAGAAATTTAAGAATTAAATTAAAAGATTGGTTTACTTTAATTTTATTATCTATTTTGGGTATAACGTTAACTATTTCGTTTTTAAATTTTGGGCTTAACCTTTCCTCAAGTATTAATGCTCCAATCATAATCTCAGCAAGTCCTATCATTCTAATTATAGGTAGTTTTTTCTACCTTAAAGAAAAACTCAGAAGAAAAATAATTATAGGAACATTGGTAAGTTTTTTAGGAGTATTAACAATTGTTTTACTACCAATATTTAAAGAAGGTTTAGATGGTACGATTACAGGAAATTTATTTCTTGTCTTTGCTACGTTTTTTTCAGTAATACATGCACTTTTACTTAAAAAGATTCTTCCAAAATATAGTGCCCTTAGTATTGCTTTCTGGTCATTTTTAATTGGCTCTATCCCCATGATTCCTTTTGTTATGACAGAATTTAATCAAACACATTGGACAGAAAGTTTAGATCAATCAATAATGTTAGGACTTATGTTTTCAATAATTTTAGCAACGGTTATCGCCCATTCGCTTTTTACTTTCGGAATAAAACATATTAAAGCATCTGAAATTGGAATATATTCATATATAGATCCTATTGCTGCAATTGTAGTTGCTTATTATCTTTTAAATGAACAAATTTCACTTCCCTATTTAATGGGTGCATTTTTAGTTTTTGTGGGACTTTTTATTGCTCAGGGAAGAATCAACTATCATCCTTTCCATAAACTCTTTAACTAAAAATATGATTTTCTGGAGTACTTGGCTTTAGAATACCACTTCTTAAATTTCCTGCAAAAAATTGCAAATCTAAAGATCTAACAGTTTCTCTAAGCAGTGATGCCCTAACTATTCCCTGGCTAAGATTAGGTACCTCAGATAATCTTCTATATTCTTCTTCTAAGTCTACAAGATATTTATCAACCTCCGCTTTTAATAAACGAGGGGTTTGTTGACCCCTAAAAAGA
>CAYYJP010000025.1:0-6057 GCA_964472285.1 uncultured Gammaproteobacteria bacterium
TTAGGGCGTATACCACGACTTAATAATTCTCTTTCACGAAAAGTTAAAGCCATTATAGTTAACTAATGGGAAATTTGGCTGTAAAATTTTTAATCTCCTTTGCTATTTGAAGTAATTTTTTATTTTTAACAATCTCTACTTTTAGCTTTTGCCATAGTTTTTTTCTTTCTTCTTTGTCTTTTGGTAAATCAAATCCTTTTACCTCTTCTACTGCCCTATTCATCCAATTAGCAACTTTTACCATATCTTTTTCTTTTAATCCCCTTGTTGTAATTGCAGGGGTACCAAGCCTAATCCCTGATGGATAAAAAGGTGGATTTGTATCAAATGGAACACCATTTTTATTTAAAACTATTCCTGCAGTTTCCAAAGCTAGGGCTGCAACTGCACCATTAACTTTCTTATTATTTAAATCTATTAGTATTAAATGATTTTCAGTTCCTCCACTTACCAAATCAAATCCGTGCTTAATCAATTCTTTGGCAAGAGCTTTGCTGTTTTTAACTACTTGTTTTCCATATTGCTTAAAAGATGGTTTTGATGCTTCAAGTAAGGCTACTGCAATTGCAGCAGTTTGATTATCATGCGGACCTCCTTGAAGACCTGGAATTATTGCGGAATCTATTTTTTTACCAAGATCTGGGTTTTTCTTTAATCCTTTCTCAGTAACCATAATCATGGCACCTCTAGGCCCTCTTAAGGTCTTATGCGTTGTTGTTGTAATAATATGGGCATATTGGACTGGACTTGGATGAACACCCGCTAGAATAAGTCCTGTTATGTGGGAAATGTCTGCAAGAAGATAAGCTCCAACTTTATCTGCAATCTGAGCAAATCTTTTAAAATCAATAATTCTAGGATATGCAGTAAAACCACAGATTATAATTTTTGGTTTTTCCTTTAGGGCTAACTTTTCGATTTGTTCATAATCCAAAAACCTATCATAGCCTAAATCGTATGAAACAGATTTAAAAAACCTGCTTGAAAAAGTTAAAGGAGCACCATGAGTTAAATGTCCACCAAAGACAAGAGAAAGTCCCATTAATTTATCTCCTGGATTTAAAACTGCCATATAAACTGCCGCGTTTGCTGGTGATCCAGATAAAGGTTGAACGTTTACATAAGGGACCTTAAAAAGCTTCTTTGCCCTTTCCTGAGCCAGAATTTCAACGTCATCTACAACTTTATTGCCTTGGTAATATCTTTTCTTTGGATATCCTTCAGAGTATTTATTTGTTAAAACTGTACCCAATGCTTCCATTACAGCTTTTGAAGCATAGTTTTCAGAAGGAATCATTTCTAAGACCTCTTTTTGTCTTTTTTCTTCTTCTAAAATTAGCTTATAAATTTGTGGGTCAGTTTTCTTAAGAAAGTTCATTACTGGAGTATATTAAATGAAGTTTTTGATTGCAATATACATTATCACTTCTCTAAAGTTACGAAGCTAAATTTGTAATTATCAGACGTATGATTTTCCTCTGAAACCCTCTTAAACTTAGAATAATCTGGAAAAAAAGTATCTGCGTTAAAATTACCATCTATAAGAGTTAAATAAAGCCTATCTATTAACTCTTTCTCCAAAGCCTCCTTAAAAACTTGTCCTCCTCCAATTATATATATCTCTTCAGAACCTTCTGATACTTTTGCTTTACTTACTGCATCTTCTAAAGAATTAACAACTAATACGCCTTCTGCTCTAAACTCAGGATTTTTTGTTATGACAATATTGGTTCTTTGGGGAAGTGCTTTTCCAATTGATTGAAAAGTTTTTCTTCCCATAATAATTGGGTGATTTAGCGTTAAACTTTTAAATCTTTTTAAATCATCACTAATATGCCAGATAAGTTTATTATCTTTTCCAAGTCCTTTCTTTGAATCAATTGCTGCAATAATATTAATCATTATTTATTTCTTCTAAATGTCTTTGTGCATTGCAAACTGCTGTTGTTTGATTTGGTCCTGTATGATGAAAAAAATGAAAATCTCTTAGACTAATCCATTCAGGAGTAGTTTCTCCACTTTCTTCAGGCCTAACCTCTCCCTCATATTTTGTACAAAGAAAAACTCTAAAAGAAGCAGGACTTACTCCTCCATTAATTCTCATTTCTTCTACGAAAAAATAGTTTCCTGGATACTCAATTAGGCTTTTTGATCTTAAGACCTGTTTCTTCTTCAAACTCTCTTCTTGCAGCTCTAAGATCTGATTCCCCACGCGCTGCTCTTCCACCAGGAAGACCACGAACTCCTTCTCCAAGGGTTGTGTTTGGACCATTTCTAACTGCAAGCACATGCCCTTTTTCAAATAATACAACAGCTGCGGTTCTCACAACATCCTTTGATCCTCCTAAATTACGTCTTCTAGTTCTCTCCATATAAATAAATTATACCGCAACTGGTGCTTTTATTGGCGGATAAGGATCGTAATCTAAGAGCTCAAAATCCTCGAATTTAAATTTAAAAATATCTTTAACATCTTTATTTAATTTCATTTTAGGAAGCTTCTTAGGTCTTCTTTTTAATTGTTCTTTTACTTGCCTTACGTGGTTTGAATAAATATGGACATCTCCAAAAGTATGAACAAACTCTCCAGATTTTAAATTTGTAACTTGGGCTATCATCATAATTAAAAGAGAATATGATGCAATATTAAAAGGTACACCTAAGAATACATCTGCGCTTCTTTGATAAAGTTGGCAAGAAAGTTTTCCATCGTTTACATAAAACTGGAAAAGAGTATGACAGGGCGGAAGACCTCCCCTATTAACGATTTCGTCAATTTCCGAAGGATTCCATGCGGTTATTATTAATCTTCTTGAGGTAGGATTATTTTTAATTTGCTCAAGAACATCTTTTACTTGATCAATTTCTCCTTTTCCCTGTTTTTTCCAATGCCTCCATTGAACTCCATAAATTGGGCCAAGATCTGCCCATTTCTTAGCAAAAGTTTTATCCTTTTTAATTTTTTCTATATATTCTTCCTTAGTTAAAATTTTTTTATCTTTAGTATTATTTTTATAGTATTTATATGGCCACTCGTCCCAAATGTGTATGCCATTATCAACTAAATATTTAATATTTGACTGTCCTTTTAGAAACCACAATAACTCATAAATAATTCCTTTTAGAAAAACTTTTTTTGTTGTTAAAAGAGGAAAACCATTTGATAAATCATATCTTAATTGTCTTCCAAAAACAGATTTTGTTCCTGTTTTTGTCCTGTCATCTTTAAACTTTCCGTTTTTTAGAATATCTTTAAGTAGGTTAAGATATTGTTGTTCAGCTCCTAAAGTCTTTGCCATATTTTTAAAACTTATAATACTTTTTCCAAAGCTTGTATTATTCCATCATTTACGTGTTCTTTATTATTAATAATTTCTTGCAAATCTTTTCTCGATATCCACCTATGCTCTACATGCTCCTTGCTTAATTTAACTTCTGAGATTTGTGCATCTACTTTATAAAATAGATAAATTAAACTTGATCCATTTTTGTTGTAATTTTTTTTCTCAACAGCCAAAAGTAAATCCTTAACAGTGAATTTATCTAAACCTAACTCTTCTTTTAATTCTCTTATTAATCCCTGCTCTATTGCCTCTCCTTCATTTAATCTTCCACCTGGTAAATCGTGTCCCATTTTCCCATCACTTAATATGCCTCTTAAAACTAAAGCCTTGTCATCGTTTAGTATTACTGCTTTTATTCCAATGTGAAAATTTTTAAAGTTCATCCTGTTGAACCAAATCCTCCTCTTGATTTTTCATTCATTTTTTTTACTTCCAAAAACTTTGGTACTAACACTTTAACAATTAATGCCTGTGCAATCCTTTCTCCTTTTTCTACTTTCACATTTTTCTTTGTAAAATTTAAAACAGCAAGCTTTATTTCATCTTCCTCTCCACTATAATCCCAATCTACAACACCCACTCCATTAGCTACCATTAGACCCTTTTTAAGTGGCGTTGAACTTCTGGAAAAAAGAAGTAAGCTATATCCTTTTGGAACTTTTACAACAATGTTTAATGGTATTAATGTAACTTCAAAAGGTTTTACAACTACATCTTCCCTTGCTGTCAAATCAAAACCAACCGCTCCTTTTGTTTTATACTCTGGTAATTCTAAAGTTTTATCAATTCTTTTAATTTTTAATTTCATATTTTTAATACTTTTTTTATTTCCTCGTGAATATCTTCAATGGATCTAAGCTTACCATTTTTAACGCATTCAATCTTTATCCAATGAGAAAATCTTTTAGAAAGTTCTAAATACGCAATTTCTGCGTTTTTAATATATTCTAAATCTTGTTCTAATATATCCTTTTTATTTCCATTCATATACTTTCTTTCTCCTCTTGATTTATTTTCCATAAGCTCAAGTGAGTATTTATATGGAACATGCAGAAAAACAACTATATCCTCCTTTGGTAGTTTATTTATTTTATATTCAAAATGCATATTCCAATCTACAAACTTTTTTCTTTCTTTTTTTGTTGGTAATCTACCCGATTGATGAGCAAGATTTGAAGTGACGTATCTGTTAAAGACCAGAAAATAACCTTTGTTTCTCCATTTGTTAATTGTTTTTAAAGCACTTGCTCTATCTAGGGCAAAAGGGAAAGTTAGAAGGTATGGATTTATGTTTTCAAGTTTTCCATGTTCTCCTCTCATAAACTCAGCTAAAAACTTGCCAAAGAAAGAATCATAATACCGCGGAAAATCCATTGTTTTAACTTGCAATTTTTTGCTCTTTAGATATTTTAAAAGAAGTTTAAACTGTGTGGTTTTACCTGATCCATCGTTTCCCTCAATTACAATAAATTTACCTTTTTTACTTCCTGCCATACCAAACAAAAATATATAACATATTGTATGAGCTTTCAATATGCAAAATCCCAAAATTTTGGTTTTATGCTAAAATAGCAAATCAATATGAGATCTGAAAAAGAAACAAATTATAAAATAGATTATATCGATAAACCTAATGGATTGTATTATTCAAATTCTAAAAACAGAAGCCTAAATTTTCCATACGGATCTTATTCCGATGTAAAAAGTAAAAAAACTTTTTTTGAAAATGGTCAAATAATCAAACCAAATGATGTGCCTTTTCGCGAAAAATTAATACATTGGTCTGGACCATTAATTAGAACAGCTGTAGAAAAAGGTATTACAGCTACATCTATGGAATTTCCAGAAGGCTTTGATGCTTCTTTTAAGCAAGCAATTTCGGAAAGAAACGCCAGAGGAAAAAGAAAATATAGCATATTTATAGTTTCTCGCCATCACAGTCATCCTGACGGATTTATAATCGCAAGACTTACTTTGGATTTAAAAGCAAAAGCAAATTCTGTTTTGCCAAAAGATGAACAAACTGCAGGATTTTTTATGCCGCTTGCGCAGTCTTTAGAAGATGGCCAGCAGGATAAACCAATAATGAAAGTTTATCATGAAATAAAACCAACAATGGAAAGTTTTGGCTTGGTTCCTGCACCAATTGTAAGAGCAAAAGATAAATCAGAATATACAATGGAACAAGACTCCGATGAGGAGGCAAGGATAAGAGCATTAGTCGCAAAAAGATATAACGGAGTAATGCTATTTCCCGAAGGCACTACAACATCAGGTAAAACTAATGAATATGGCCAGGTTAACGGTATGGTTAATTTTGAGCTTAATGCAATTAAGAAATTATATTTATTTCTAAGAAGAAATGTAGATACAGAATCTTTGTTTATACCTGCAGCGACTTTTGGAGGAAGAGAAATTTTAAATCCTGATAATAAATGGGTTTCGCCAGTCAGACTTCTTACAGCTTTGGTCTCTCCTTATCCAGCAATTGCAAGCATTAAAGTTGGTATGCCAATAAGATCTGATGAAGGTCAAGTACAAGAACTTTTAAGAGGTAGGGACAGAAAAGCTTTAAACGATTATTTCGGTCATATAATTGCAGGGCTACTTGCCCAATCGGAACGCGGAGTTTACGCTTAAATCCTATTTATCCTCAGAAATCTTACTTTCAATTGGTGCTTTTTGAAATTTATATTTTGCACTTTTTTTATTT
>CAYYJP010000026.1:0-5579 GCA_964472285.1 uncultured Gammaproteobacteria bacterium
AGTGGTAGTAGCGCCGGATTCATATCCCGGTGGTCGCGAGTTCAATCCTCGCCCCTGGTACTTTACCTCTATGCAAAATCCAATTGGAATAATAGATTCAGGAGTTGGTGGTTTATCCATAGCTTCATTTTTAATTAAAAGTTTCCCAAGTCAATCTTTTATTTATCTTGCAGATTCTAAAAATTGTCCCTATGGAGATAAAACTAGGGAAGAGATATATGGATTAACCAAGAAGATGATCGATTTTTTTCTAGGTAAGGAAATAAAATTGTTAGTTATTGCTTGTAATACAATTACGGTTACTTGTATTGACCAATTAAGATTAGATTATCCAAATCTCCCAATTGTAGGTATAGTTCCAGTTGTTAAAACAGCAGCAAGCGTATCAAAAAACAAAAAAATAGGCATATTTTCAACTCAAGTTACAGCAAATAGTAGATATCAAAAAGAGCTAATTGATAAGTTTCATAATAATTGCGAGGTTATCAATATTGGCTCGAGTGATCTTGTTGGGGCAATTGAAGATTTAAATTTTGAATATGTAGATAAGGTATTAGATGAAGAATTAACTGAGTTTAGAAGTTTTAATATTGATACATTAGCCTTAGGTTGCTCTCATTTTCCCTTAATAAAAGATAGAATCCAAAAAATTTTACCAAATGTGCTTATTTTAGATTCAGGAGAGGCTGTAAGTAATCAAGTAAATAAAATCTTACAACACAATAATCTTATATCAAATTCAGTTAATCCAAGTTATAATTTTTATACAACAGGTGATTTAAAAGCTTTGACTTATTTTGTTAAAAAATTGACAAATAAGGGAGAACTAACTAGAATTTCACTCTAATGATTGATTTTAAAGATAAAAAAATTGCAATAATAGGCGCTGGAGTAGAGGGTACTTCAAGCGCAGATTATCTTATTGGTAAAGGTGCAAAAGTTACAATTTTAGATAAATCTAAGGCGGAAGATTATTTAAATAATTTAAAAGATTTTGATCTTGTTGTTAGAAGTCCTGGTGTAAAGCTAGAAGATTTAGAAAAGCATGTTTCAAAAGATAAAATTACTTCTCAGACAAAGCTTTTTATGGAACTTTGTCCCTCTAAAATAATTGGAGTTACTGGGACAAAAGGTAAGGGGACAACATCTTCATTAATATATGAAATGCTCAAGAAACAAGGTTTTGATGCATATCTAGGTGGTAATATAGGAAGGCCTCCATTTGAATTTTTGGACAATTTAAGTACTCACTCAATTGTAGTTCTTGAAATGTCCAGTTTTCAGCTAATAGACGTTACTAAAAGTCCAAATATTGCAGTAGTGTTAATGGTAACAAGTGAACATCTTGATTGGCATAAAGATACCCAGGAATATATTGATGCAAAAAGAAATATTTTAAGATTTCAAACAGAAAAAGACTTTGCCATAATAAATAAAGATTATCTTCCAAGCAGGGAGTCAGATGTTGAAACAAGTGCTAATGTTTATTTTATCTCAAGAGAAGATGAGAGCAATAGAGGTAGCTTTGTTAAAGAAGAAGCTATTTGGATAAGAGAAAAAGATATAGAAGAAAAAGTAATTAATACAAAAGATATTTTAATACCAGGAAAACACAATTTTGAAAACGCTTGCGCAGCCTCAATGGCAGCATATTTAGCAGGAGTTTCGGTTCCAAATATCTCATATGTTTTAAAAACATTTAAAGGATTGGAGCATAGGCTTGAACTTGTAACAACGGTAAATGGCGTTAAATACTATGATGATTCTTTTGCCACAATGCCAGAATCAACGATTGCGGCAATTAATGCTTTTATTCAGCCAGAGATTTTAATACTTGGAGGATCGAGTAAGAATAGTGACTTTAGTCTTCTCTCAAAGACAATATTAGAATCAAAAAACATTAAGGCAATAATTGGAATTGGAATAGAGTGGGAAAGAATAAAAAAATCATTGACAGAGCTTAACCCAGAAGTATTAGTTTTAGAGGGAGCAGCCAATATGAATACAATCGTTACTGCAGCTGCAAAGCTTGCTGTCTCGGGCGATGTTGTAATCCTATCTCCGGCGTGTGCTTCTTTTGATATGTTTAAAAACTACAAAGATAGAGGAGATCAGTTTAAAAAAGAAGTTAACTTTTTAAAACAAAATGAATCAAATTAGCTTCAAAATTACCTCAAGGGATAAAAAAACCAAAGCAAGAGCAGGAGTAATTAAAACTCCCCATGGTGATATTGAAACTCCTAGCTTTGTTCCTGTTGGAACACAGGCAACTGTAAAAGCAGTTTCTCCAAGGGATCTAAAAGATTTGGGAGCGCAAATTGTTTTAGCTAACACTTATCATTTGCATTTAAGACCAGGAGAAAAATTAATTAAAGAGCATGGTGGACTGTCTAAGTTTATGAGTTGGAATGGTCCAACAATGACTGATAGTGGTGGTTTTCAGGTATTTTCTTTGGGCATTGGATTAGAGCATGGTGTTGGAAAACTACTTAGAGAAGAAGAAGGAGAAGCAAAGCCAAGGTTAAATAAGATAACAGAAGAAGGAGTTACTTTCCAATCCCACATTGATGGAAGTAAAAAGTTTTTATCCCCTGAACTTTCTATCCAAATTCAAGAAGCTTTAGGAGCAGATTTAATAGTTGCTTTCGATGACTTAGAATCTCCAAAGTATTCTCACGAGGAAACAGAAAAATCACTTCTTTTAACAGAAGGATGGCTTACAAGAAGCATTAAAGCACATAAAAGGAAAGATCAATTACTATATGGAGTAACTCATGGTGGAGAATTTAAGGACTTAAGAGTTAAAAGCGCAAAATTTAACGATAAACATTTTGATGCAATTGCCCTAGGTGGAGCTCATAAAACAAAGGAAAGTATGTATAAAATTATTGATTGGACAACTGACAATATTAATCCAGATAAGCCGACTCACATGCTTGGAATTGGAGACGTTGATGATATTTTTGAGATCATAGAAAGAGGAATTGATACTTTTGATTGCGTTATTCCAACAAGAATTGGAAGAACTGGTTTTTTCTTTATCTCTCCTGTCCTTGGAAACATGAAGAATAGATTTAGAATTTGTATTGATAAGCCTCAGTTTAGAAATGATCCAAAACCATTTGATGAAAACTGTACTTGTACCACATGTCAAAATTTTAGTAGAGCATATATTCACCATTTATTTAAAAGTAGGGAACTACTTTCTTATAATCTTATAAGTGTTCACAATGTTCACTTCTTAGTTAATCTTACAAAGCAAATTAGAGAACATATTTTAAATGGAACTTTTACTCAGTTTAAGAAAAAGTGGTTGGTGTGATAAGATAACATTATGAAAACAGTTTTCTCAGGCGTTCAGCCTTCAGGAGATCTACATATAGGAAATTATATAGGTGCTTTAAAACAGTGGGTTCAAGCCCAAGGATCCACTGAATCAATTTTTTGTATTGTTGATTTGCATGCAATAACAGTTCCACAAGACCCAAGCGTATTAAGGCAAAAGGTTTTGGAAGTAGCAGCTTTGTATATTGCTTCTGGGATAGATCCAGAAAAATCACATATCTTTGTGCAAAGTGAAAACCCAAATCATACATATCTTTCTTGGATATTAAACTGTGTAACACCTTTTGGTCAATTAGAAAGAATGACTCAATTTAAAGATAAAAGTCAAAAGTATCAAGATCAGACAACTGCAGGTCTATTTGATTATCCAGTTTTAATGGCTGCGGATATTTTACTGTATCAAACAGATGAGGTTCCTGTTGGAGAAGATCAAAAACAACATATTGAACTAACAAGAGATTTAGCTGAGAAATTTAATCGTGATTTTGGATCTGTGTTTAAGCTTCCAGAAGCTGTAATTAAGAAAGAGGCAGCAAGGATAATGAGTCTACAAAATGCCGCAGTTAAGATGGGAAAGTCAGATCTAAATCCAATGTCTAGAATTAATCTTTTAGATAGTGAAGAAGAAATAAGAGAGAAAATTAAAAAAGCAGTCACGGATTCTGGATCAAGTATTTCAAGAGATTCTGGTTCTGCAGCAATTTCAAATCTTTTAACAATTTATGCAGCGTTTAAAGATCAAACCTTAGATGAAGCCTATATTGATTTAGAAGGTAAGTCCTATGGAGAATTTAAAAACGTTCTAGCTGATTTAGTTGTAGAAAAACTTTCTCAAATTCAAAAGAAATATCAAGAAATAATATTAGATGAGGGATATTTAAGAAAAGTTTTAGACGAGGGAAGAGACTATGCAATAGCTAAATCTTCTCAAACATTGCAGCAAGTAAAAGAAAAAGTAGGCCTCTAGCTAATGGTAATAGTATATAGTTTGTGTTATAATTTAGCCCTATGGCAGGCATAAAAAGACCCAAAAAATTTAAGCCACTCAAGCTCAAGATGAAGCTTTCATGGAAGAACGTAATAATTTATGTTTTTCTTATCCTTTTTACAGCCTTTTTGTTTTTTGGTGTTAACGCTCCAAATGGAAATAATCTTTCAGGGGAAACTATTAAAACAGTTCCACTTTCACAGCTTATTTCAGAAGTAAAGAAAGGACAAGTAAGTTCAGTTGAAGTTTATCCAAATAAAATTGTTGCAGAAAGTAAAAGCGGAAAAATTGAAAGCTTTAAAGAAGTAGATTCAAGTGTTTACCAACTTTTTAAAGATGCAGGGGTTAATATTGGAAAAACAAAAGTTGTTATTAAAGACGATACAACTGTAAATACCTGGGTTGCAATTTTAACAGGAGTTTTACCAATTGTGTTAATGGTTGCATTTTTCTGGTTTATATTTCGTCAGGCAAGGGGAGCTCAGGAAAACATTTTTTCCTTTGGCAAATCCAGTGCCAAACTTTTTAGTAAAGATACTCCAAAAACAACATTTAATGATGTTGCTGGTGTTGATGAAGCAAAACAAGAACTAACTGAAATTGTAGATTTTCTTAAAAACCCAAATAAATATAAAGCAATGGGAGCAAGAACTCCAAAAGGTGTTTTAATGATTGGTCCATCTGGTACAGGAAAAACACTTCTTGCAAGAGCAACAGCTGGAGAAGCAGGAGTTGCATTCTTCTCAATGGCAGGATCTGAATTTATGGAAATGTTGGTTGGAGTTGGAGCAAGTAGAGTTAGAGATTTATTTAATAATGCTAAAAAAGCACAACCTGCAATTATCTTTATAGATGAAATTGATGCTATCGGAAGACAACGTGGTGCAGGTTTTATGGGAGGACATGATGAAAGAGAACAAACATTAAATCAAATATTGGTTGAAATGGATGGATTTAATCCTAATGAATCAGTTATGGTTCTTGCAGCAACTAATAGAGGTGATTTGTTAGACCCAGCGCTCCTCCGACCTGGAAGATTTGATAGAAGAGTAACTCTTGATATGCCTGATAAAGAGGGAAGAGATGCAATCATGAAGATTCATGCCAAGGGTAAAAAATTTGGGAAGAAAATAAATTGGGAAAAGATTGCTGAAAGAACTGTAGGTTTTTCAGGAGCTGATCTTGAAAACATGTTAAATGAAGCAGCCATTCAAGCAGGAAGACTTGGAAAAGAAGAAATAGATAT
>CAYYJP010000027.1:0-4893 GCA_964472285.1 uncultured Gammaproteobacteria bacterium
GCTTCTCTTAGTTTTGGATCTAAATCATTAACGCTTTTAGGATTCATAGGCAGTTACCAATAGTTTATTATACCGTTTTTGCCTAAACTCTTGTCAAGTGGAGTATGTATCAATCCAACCACTTCTTGTCTGTGATAAATGTCTCAAGATTTATTTTGCTGTTTTAATTTGCTTGAGGTGAGATTTTTTCCGATTCAGGTAAAGACGTATGAATATAGCTACCATCTCTTTGCAATGATTTTTTTACAGCCTGTCTTGCTCGGGCTAATGGATCTTTATTTTTTCTCAATACTCGGTCTAAAAAACTTCTTCTATGCCGAGGTTGCCAGCCGTCTTCAATTCGCATTACCCCAATTTTATGTTGTTGCCTAATTCTTTCATGTTCTAAATTTTCAACTGATAAATCTATTCCTCCAAAACTTGCTGTTTCCACACCTGCTGTTTTTGCCCCCATTTGGGATTTGGGAGAATTGAAATGCCACCACTCATCTGGATATGCTTGTAAGCCAACGTCTTCCATAACATGATACAAGAGTCTTCTATTCCTCATAGCTTCATTTTCCTCCTCTGTTAGTGGTCTTTCTTGGGATAATTGTTCAAAATAGGTTAAAGAGGCCTTTCCACTGCCGTGATCAAAAGGAGTTCCAAAATAAAGGTAGGTTCCATGACTTTTAATCGTTGTCATTTCCATTTCTAGATCATATCTATGTAAGTCTGTGTCGAGCAAATCTTTGATTTTCTCTTCAATTTCTTTTATTCTTTTTGCTTTATCATCCGTAACTCTTATGATTGCAAGGTCAACAGCTCCGCCTGTATTATGGGGAGAAGGTTTTTTGGGATCACTTGAAGGTAAAGAAACAAATTTCTGTGCTTCAGTCGCTAATTGTTCTTTTGTCCAGTCAGGGTGTAATTTTCCTAACTCTGAATGGTATTTCTCATATAAAGCTCCTTGTACTTGTAATGTTCTATAAGCATCATGGATGATTAAAAAGTGGCCTTTAGGGAGGAATACCTGAGCTTTTTCTAGAGCCTCGGCAACGCTTGGTCTCACAAACATAGTTGTTAAAGATCCTGCTAGTCTTTGAGGATTTGCTAAGTCTTGATCCTGCCTATATGGAGAACTATCTCTTTCTCCAGAATAGATTGAGTCTGTAAAGATCCTAGGATGATTTGAAAAAGCACCCAAAGGAACCAGATGAAAATCTCCTCCTGGTTGTTCATCAGTTACGATGGGAACTTCCTTCCACCCAGCTACGCTGGGTATATTAAGAGGTATTGGTATATCTTTTCTATCAATAGAGATTGGCGTTTCAGACATAGGATAATTATACCGCCTTTTCAATTAATATTTCCAAAAATTCGTTAAAATTTATCCCTACTGCTTTTGCTTGTTTTGGTATAAGACTTTCTGCAGTAAGACCGGGGATTGTATTAACATCGATTGCATAAGGAATATTTTCATAAACCATAAAATCAGTTCTAGAATAACTTCCCAAATCAAATGCGTTGTGAATTTGTAATGTAATTTTTTGTATTTTTTCCTGAAGCTTTTTATTTAAAGACGGAGCAAATGGAATTTCTTTGGTAGTATTATCATATTTTACTTTATAGGAAAACCATGTATCTTTTGTAGGAACGATTTCAATAATAGGCAAAGCCTTACCGCTTAAAATCCCTACAGTTATATCATGGCCTTTTAAGTACTCTTCTACAAAAAGGTCAGTATTAAGACCTAGAATTTTCTTAACGTCAGCTCTATTTAGATCATTTCTAGTTTTTATAACAGCAACTTCTTTCGAAGATCCGCCATTAGATGCTTTTAAAACACAGGGGATACCAAACTTAAGAATATCCTTTTTAGTTTTAATAACTTTCCATTTTGGAGTTTTAATACCATTATTATCACAATATTTTTTAAAAGGAATTTTGTACCAACCGTTTTGTAATCCTTTGTAGTTTCTTGTTCCAACAAGTGGTTTTTTAATTTGGCTTAAAAATTTATGTAGCTTTCCGCCTTCTCCTTCTTCTCCGTGTAAAACAGGAAAGAGTATGTCAAAATCCTTGGAAATTTTCTTTATTTCTTCGTATCCTTTCTTTAAATCAAAGAGTTTAACTTTGTGGCCATTTTGGATTAAAGCATTTTTAACTTGTTTTGCAGATTTTAAAGAAACTGTTCTTTCTGAAGAATTGCCACCTGTAATAAGGAGCACTTTCATGTAAGTAGTACTTTAACACAAAATTAGTATTTGTCAAAAAGTAGTGTATAATCCAAAAAATGTTAAAAACTCTTAATTTTTTCAACAGAAATTATAAAGCTTTAAATACAATAGAAATATCTTTTTCTTTTCTAAAATATAATTTTAAATATTTGTCGTCATTAAATAAAAATATTAAGGTTGCCCCAGTATTAAAAAGTAATGCATATGGTCATGGAATTAACGAGTTATCCAAAAAAATTGATGTTCTTAACGCTCCTTTTTTATGCGTTGATAGTCTTTTTGAGGCTTATGAATTATTAAAAAGAAATGTTAAAACTAAAATTTTAATAATGGGATATATAGACCCATTAAGTCTAAATACAAAAACTCTCCCTTTCTCTTTTGTTGTTTATGATAAAGAAAGAATTGATGCACTAAATAAATATCAACCCTATGCAAGGATCCACATTTTTGTTGATACTGGAATGCATAGAGAAGGAGTTAGATTAGAGGGTCTTCCAAAATTATTAGAATATATTAAATCAAAAACAAATCTTGAAATAGAAGGATTAATGTCTCACATGGCTAAGTCTGAAGATTTTAAAAATCCATTAACAAAAAACAAATTGAAAACTTTAGAAAGGCAAGAAGGATCGTAGAAGACTTTGGTATTAAACCTAAATGGATTCATCTTGGTAATTCTTCTGCGATTTTAAATTACAAAAAATATGGTGATAGTTTGGGTAACATGGCAAGGGTTGGTCTTTCATTTTATGGTATAGACCCACAAGGAAAAAATCCTAAATTAAAACCTGCATTAAAATTAACAACCTATGTATCACAAACTAAGGATTTATTAAAAGGGGAGTCAGTTGGTTATGATTTTACTTTTACAGCTAAAAAAAATATGAAAATTGCCATACTTCCAATTGGCTATTTTGATGGAATAGACAGAAGTTTATCAAATAAGGGCGTAGTAAGTATTGGTAATAAATATTGCAAGATTATTGGTAGAGTAAGTATGAACATAACAGTTATTGATGTTACTAGTGTTAAAAATATAAAAACTGGAAGTAGAGTAGTATTGTTTTCTAACAAGAGAAGTGACAAAAATTCCGTTGAAAGCCTAGGAAAAGGAATTCCAATTCCTTATGAATTTTTAATTCATCTATCTCCTTTTATTAAACGTATTATTAGATAAAACTGTTTTTACTCTTTCAATTTGAAGCTAAAAAAGGTACAATTAAGGTAATGAATAAAGTAATGAGAAAAATAGTTACTCATGCATCACCAGATATGGATGCAATTACATCTACATGGTTAATATTGCGCTATCTTCCGGGCTGGGATTTAGCTGAAGTAAGATTTGTTCCGGCTGGACAAAGACTTGGTAATTTAACGCCAGAACAAGCATTAAAACTTACAGAACCGATTGAATTAATTGGAGGATTTGAGGTTCTACAGGTTGATACAGGACTTGGTCCATTAGATCATCACCAAACATCAGATAAAAGTGTTTGTGGTACGTCTTTAACTTTTGATTTTGTTAAAAAAAATGTAAAAGAAGGAACATTTAGTCCTGAAAAACTAGAAGCATTAACAAGAATAGTTAAGTATGTAGTTGATGTAGATCATTTCAAAGAAGTATTTAGAAAAGATGTTTTAGAAAATTATCAAAATTTCTCAATTACAGATATTTTAGATGGTCTTAAGTATCAACATCCTAATGATGACAGATATTATGTTGAATTTATTTCACTTTGTCTTGATGCATTAGTTCATGAACTAGAAAATAATGTTTGGGCAGAAAAAGAAATTAAAGAAAAGGGAATTGAGTTTGAAACAAAATGGGGCAAGGGTCTTGGGGTTGAAACAATGAATGATACAGTAGTAAAAATGGCTCAATTAATGGGATATATTATTGTTGTAAGACGAGATCCAAGAAAAGGATATGTAAGAATTAAAACAAAACCTGACGGGGAGGGAGAAAAAGGACTAGATTTAACACTAACCAGTGAAAAGCTTAAAAAAATGGATCCAAGCGCAACTTGGTTTTTACATGTTTCTAAAAAAATGCTTTTAAACGGAACACCTAAAAATCCTAAGATGAAGCCAACCACGCTTTCTCTAAATGATATAATAGGAGTTCTAAAAGGAGTTTAAAAATGGATAATTGTATTTTTTGTAAATTAATAGAAAAAGTAATTCCAGCAAACATTGTTTTTGAAAATGAAGATGTAATTTCATTTTTAGAACTTAATCAATCCGTTGAAGGACATGTAATGGTTATCCTTAAAAAACATGGGGAAAGTATTTTGGATTATAATGAGCAAGAACTAGGAAAATTAATGGCAGGAGTTAAGGTAGTTTCCAATAAGGTTAAAACTGCTTTTAATGCCGGCTCTTTAACTATTGGAATAAATCATTTAGAAAAAAAAGGAGTACCGCATTTGCATGTTCATATTATTCCAAGATTTGAAAATGATAAAGGTGGTATTATTCAGTCAATAGTTTCAGGGGAGATTAAAAATTCACGAGAAGAAACTTCAGAAAAAATTAGAAAGGTAAATTAAAGGAGGTGTTTTTATATTATGGTAGTTGTTAAAAAGATGCCGGGAGATAGCGATGAAACTTTAATTAGAAAGTTTTCAAGAAAAGTAATGTCTGAGGGAATTTTGCAGGAAGCAAAAAGACG
>CAYYJP010000028.1:0-3981 GCA_964472285.1 uncultured Gammaproteobacteria bacterium
TACTCTACCGATGCTAGAGCTAGAAACTTAATGGACTTAACAAGAAGTATGAAGATTTTACGCTCTAGAGAACTTAAAGAAGAAAATATCGGTATGGAGTATCATGGTGTGATCGTAAGTTATGTTCGGAACATCTCAAATGAGAGCGATTTATCCGACATGATGGCGGACATAGATGCAATAAAATAAAGTCTTAATTTTTTCTTTTTCTTTTTTACAGCGACCCCCGTCTTTTTATTAGAAATTGCCCTATCAAAAATTAATCTCGCGCAAAGTTGTGAGAAGGCACTTGCATTAGTTTTAAAGATGGCACTTCAGTACGGCGGGACGCTGTCTTATTTATTAGAGATGTGTGCGCTTTTTTTGCTTCTTTCTTTCTAAGAAAGAAGGGGGCTCCGAATTTTGCTTCTTTTTCTAAAAGAAGATTTAGTTAAAGTTATAAATAAGAAGTTTGTAATAGTGTTAATGGCAGATAATAATTCAATAATTATTAAAGGACTTACAAAAAATTACGGAAAACTAACTGCAATAAATAATCTTTCCTTAAATGTAAAAAGGGGTGAAATTTTTGGGCTTCTTGGACCAAATGGAGCAGGGAAAACCACTTTGATAAGCGTCCTTGCAACATTGTTAAAACCTTCAAAAGGAAAAATCTTAGTAGATAGTTACGATGTGGAAAAAGAAGCAAAAAAAGTAAGAGAATCAATTGGAATAACTTTTCAAGAAACAATTTTGGATTTAGAATTGGATGCTGAAAAAAATCTTGACTTTCATGGGATGTTGTATAAAATACCAAAAGAATTAAGGAAGAGAAAAATTAAAGAGATGCTTGATTTAGTTGGTTTATCTGAGCATCACAAAAAGATAGTAGATAAATTTTCTGGAGGAATGAAACGGAGATTGGAAATAGCAAGAGGTCTTTTGCATAACCCAAAGATATTATTTCTTGACGAGCCAACTCTAGGTTTAGATCCCCAAACAAGGAGACATATTTGGGACTACATCCTAAAACTAAAGAAAAAAGAAAAGATAACAATTTTATTAACAACGCATTATATGGAAGAAGCAGATTATCTTTGTGATAGGGTGGCAATTATTGATAAGGGAAAAATAATTACTTTAGGAGAACCTAAGAAATTAAAATCTCAACTTCAGGGAGATATTATAAAAATTAAACTAAAAAAGTTTGGCAAAAGATTAATAGAAGATTTTAAGAAATCAAATTTTATAGAAGAGGTAAAAATTTCTCAAAATAATATTAATCTGCTTGTAAAAAATGCAGAATCAAAAATAGTTAAAGTTGTAGACATATTAAAAAATAATGAAACAGAAATAAATGAGATTTCCATTCATAAACCCACATTAGAAGATGTTTTTTTAAATTTTACTGGGAGAGAAATGAGAGATGATACATAAAGAAATTTATACAATTTGGCTAAGGGAAGTAAAAAAAGCATTAGTTGATAAATGGCAATTAATTATTTCTATAGGATGGCCTCTTTTCTTAATTTTTGCTTTGGGTATAGGAATAGATTCTTTTGTTGATGTATCAAAGTTAGGAGTAAGCTATACAGAATTATTGGGCCCAGGAATAATTGCCATTTTTGCTATGGCTGGTTCAATGTCCATAGGAAATAATCTCATAGAAGATAATAAAGGGTTTATTAAAGAATTGCTTGTTGCTCCAATATCGAGGTCATCTATTTTTATTGGAAAAGTTCTTGGAGAGATGACAATAAACTTAGGAACAACTTTAATTGCAATAATTATTTTTCTTTATTTTGTGCAATTACTAAGCGTTACGTCAATATTGCTTTCTTTATTGTTTATGATATTAATTGCATTTGGCTTTTATGGATTTGGAATAGTTTTAAGTTCATTGTTTAAGAAAACTAAAAGCTATCAAATAATTACAGATCTTCTTGTTGCGGTTATGATTTTTCTATCAGGAGCATTTTTCCCAACAGAAAATTTACCTTTTGCACTTAAAATATTTGTATTTGTTAATCCCTTAACTTATGGTGTTGATGGATTAAGGACGATTTTAGTAGGTTTTGGAGAATTTGGTTTGTTTATAGATGCTCTTGTATTGATTGCGTTTGCAATAGTTATGTTGATTTCGGGGTCATATCTTTTTAAGAAATCTTTAGAAAAATAATCCTCGGTGTAATCCAGCAAATTGTCCGTAGGACTGAGAAGCCCCCATTAATCTCAAAATCAAAGATTTTGACTATCTGTTTTTCTGAAAGAAAAACCAAGCACACATCTCCTAATAGGGGAGGGTGATCGGGGGTATTGAAGTGCCATCTTTAACTATCTTTAATTCTCAAAGTTTAGTGCCTTCAAACAATTAGACATAACATCGGGCTTAAGGAAAGTTTGCAATATTATTTTGAGCGAAGCGAACTATCTTGAAAAAATGCAAATTTGGGAGAGGCTCTGCAAGAACCGAACTCTTTAAGCCCTGTTCAGAGACCTGAGCCGTAGGCGAAAATGCAATGTGGCAAGCGAGATTAATTTTAGCAAATTTTAAGGGTGGGGGAAGGGAAAGCCGTTTTGCTTCTTTTTCTAAAAGAAGAGTTTAGAGAGGAGGGCGATTAGTTTTGTTATGTTGTATCTATATAGTAGTAATAACCGCAAAGTTTATAAATGAACAAAAGTTACTTATTTTATGGTGGTCGACTTTATTGGATTAGGAACAAAAGCAGGTTCAGAAGTAGTTAAAACTTTAGATATTGCTCAAAGATTTGATAAAAATAGAAGAAGTGTTGAAAGATGTGGAACAACAAATCTTTTTAGAATTGGACAAGGAGAAAGTCTAGAAAGTCTTGCTGAAGAGTCTGCAAAAGAAGCAATAAAACAAGCAGGCATTAGTGAAAATGAAATTAATGGCATCTATTCTAGTATTTGTTGCCCAACAACCCAATATTTAATACCTGGTCTAGCAAGAGTTCTTGGAAAAAGGTTGGGTGTTTCAGGCATTCCTATGATTAATTTAAGCATGGGTTGTACTGGCGGAATTCATGCTATACAAACTGCATATAATCAATTAAGGTTAGACGCATTAGAAGGCAGAACTGGAAATGCTTTGGTAGTAGTTGGAGGCCACATAAGCAGGGCATTAGACCCCCAATCATGGGATACTGCTGGAGTTTTTAGTGATGGTGTTGCAACTATTGTTTTAAGTTCAGTAAAAAAAGGGGAGTATAGTTTAAAAGCGGTTAAAAGTGTAAATCTCGAGGGAGATATAATGTCGATGAATATTCAAAATCCTTCAGAAGAAACTCCTGAAAGAAGAGCAACATTCAGAATGGATGGCGGAAAAGTTTTTGATTTTGCATACAGAGAAACCTATCCTGCAATGTTAAAAATGCTTGGTTTAGATAAATTTCCAGATGATGCTTATCTAATTCCGCATCAAGCAAGCGGAGTAGTACTCAAATATTTACAAAAAGAAAGCAAATTAAAACAAAATCAAATTTATACAGGAGGCATTGGAAGATTTGGAAATATGACTGGAGCTTCAGTATTATTTGGATTAGATGATGTTTTAAAAAGAAACTTAGCCAGTGAAAGAGATATTGTTCTTGGGGGTTTTGGAGCAGAATTAAGCGTTGGAGTAGCTTATTTATCTAGAAAATAGTTGTTTTTGTTTCGTCTGCCCTCCTCTCGATTAATAATTCTGAAACGAAGTTTTAGCTATCTTTCAGCTTTTCCGTCGGGTGGGGGATTGGCAAATAAGAGATTTAAATTTCAGCCGAAGAAAAAATTTCGTTGAACGTCGCGATTATCTGAAGTTCTTTTCCATTTGGGATTATAATATTAAGAAAAGAATTTGGGTAAAATCCTGCAAGGATTTTCCAGATAATCGCTGTTAAGTCGTGCGAGGTATTTATACCGAGAGCCTGCAAGGCATCACCGAGCGAAGCGAAGGAGTTTTTTCTTCTGCGATTAAAGAAATTTAAATCTCTTATTTTTGTT
>CAYYJP010000029.1:0-3428 GCA_964472285.1 uncultured Gammaproteobacteria bacterium
ATAGCCCATCTTAAATCTTCTGGCAAACCTTCAAACTTTTTTTGTATTTCTTCTAATGTTACTTCCATCCCGTTTAGAAGCAGGTCGCGGTCTTATTTTTAAAATAATACTGTGACTCACTTATATTAATGTTTATAATTTTTTTTATATTTCCTGTTATTCACTGCGACCGCGGCTTCTAACGGGATCCATAATATTTTTTCTTTAAGCTAATAATTTTTTACTTTATAAACTTTATTACTTTATACTTTACTTCGTTGGTGTAACCGGGGTAGAAGGTGCTGCAGGAGGTCTAGGAGTTGGTGTTGTTTTTGCTGGGGCTGCAGCAGAAGAATTTCCTCCTTTTGCTATAAATAATTTTTGTTCAGTATCTTCTATTTTATCTTCAACTCCTTTTAATTCACTAAGTGTTTGTGATTTTACCATATGTGTTGTAAAGTCTGCTCTTATATTGTCTAGAGCTTTTCTGTCTTTTTCAGCTCCAGCTTTATCTCCAGCATCTTGTTTTTGTTTCATTGTTGTATTAAACAATTTCATTTGTTCTTTAAATTCTTCTCCTTTTATGTCGTGACTAGCTATTTCTTTAGCTAATGCTTTTTGGTCTATTTTATCCCCGCTGAAAATATGAGAGAAATCTTGTTTTCCAGTTTTTAATATTTCCCTATGACTTTCTAATGCTTTAGTTAAGTCACTTATTCTTTTACCAACATCAGTTAATCCCTTAAGTGATTTTCCAAGATTAATTCTCGCTAGTCTTTCTGACTCCAAAATCTTTTCTTGTTCTTGTAATACTCCTATGCCTCCTGCTCCTGCTCCTCCAGCTATTGCTCCAGCAGCCCATCCTCCAGTCACTGCTCCAAGACCTATTCCGACCGTTGCTCCTATTCCCATTTTTACGGTTTTCGCTTCTTTGTCAAGAATTTCTTCTTTCATTTTTGATACAAATTGTTGTCTTTCCCCATATTGTTTTTTGAATTCTTCCTCATCTTTTATGTTGTCAGTAAGATTTGGAGAATAACTTCTCTTTGTGTATTCTTCTTGTTTTTTATCATCAAACTCCTTTCTTTTATTTGTGTATATATTATCTGCTTTTTCTTTAGCTGTTTTGCCTATACCTGTTGTCTCCTTACCTATGTCAACTGCCTTAGCTGTACTATATCCAACTGAAGATAAGAATGATTTTTTACCTATGTTATCAACATATTCTTGCATTCTATGATTATTAAGTCCCGCAGCAGTTGTAATTTTTTCTCCATTTTTATCTTTATAATCACCAGCTGCTACTTGAGCATCGGTTAATTTTGTTTTGGTAATTTCAGATTCTTTTTTAATAGCTTCAGCTCTTCTTTCTCTTATCCCTTCAAATCCACCAGCTTTAGAGCCAAGTCCGAGATATTTAGCTGATTGGAAATCTGCGCCAACTGCTTTACCAAGTGCCCCTCCAGCTGCTGTTTTTCTTACGTCAAATGTAGCTTTTTGTCCATAATCTGCTGATTTTAATGCCATTCTTGCAGCAAAACCACCTAACCCTTTCTTTTTTTCTTGGTCTTTCAACCATTCACTTCCAGCTATTCTTGATGCTGCTCCCCCAATAACTCCAGTTCCCAAAAGCGCTGCTCCACCCATCACTGCTCCTCCAGCAACTCCAAGAGCCATACCACCTGCTTTAGTTAATGCTGCACCAAGTTCTCCAGACAAATCAATTGTTATTTTTTTAGCTTGCATTAATAATAAGAAAATAATTGAGAAAGGTATCATTGTTTTCATTAAATTTTGCATAAAATCTTCAGAATTATTTGCGTAATTGATAGCGTCAGCACCAAGTTCAACGAATAAAATTATAATATATAAAAAGAATATGAAAATAGGTGCAAGAAATGCGGCTTTAAATAAATTGTCCCACCATTTTTTATAACCAAATCCTGAAATGTTTAAAAAAGGCACAGCATAGGAAATAAAAGCTAAAGGAGAAAATATCATAGATATCCAAAGCGACACAACTCTACCAACAAAAAGAATAGCTATTATAAAAAATATGTAAGCGGTATATAAAGTAAGAGCTGTAAGTAAAATAGTAACGAAGACAAATTTACCAATATTGTTATAATACTGTTGTCCATTTATAATTTTTTGTGGATTGTATCCGCGTATTAATCCTACTGAGATAGATTTCTCTTCCACGCTACTATTTGCATCTATTTTATTTCCATTTTTATCAATAGGAGTGATTTTATTATAAAATACTTTTGCTAATATATTTGATGAATCAATAACAACTTGTGTTATAAATAAGCTGAAATTAATAAGAAGAGCCATTAAAATAACCATGGCAATCAATTTTTTGCTACTTGTGCTATCTAATCCAAGTATTATTTTTATGGCAATATAAAGTAGTGCAATTATAAAAAAGATATTTGATACATTTCTGATAATTTTCCACCCCTCCGTGACAAAACTTGAAGTATATGAATCACTATTTGTTGAATAATAGACAAAAAAATCAAGAAAACTTCCTGCTAGTTCAGCAATCCAAGAAGAAACTGTCCAAAAGAAATAAACAATTTGCGCAATACATCCTCCTAAATTAGTAATACCACAAGCTAGAGTGTAGGGGGGGTCTTCTGTTTTTGCAATCGTTTGGCTTTGGTCTATTAATATATTATTAGAGCCACCGGATGTAGTTTTGAAAGCTAGTTTTACAATTTGATGTCCTGGGGTTGCTATTATAGGAACATCAAAAAAAAGAGTTCCCAATATACTTCCCATATTAAGTTTTTGTAAATCTACAAGTAAAACATACTCTGTTTCTGATTCTAATTCAGTAGCGTCAACTCTCCAATCTTGAAGAGGCAGTTTTTCTATATTTAAAATTGATTCAGACAAAGTTCCTGATTCTTGTTTAGTTTTAGTTTTAAATAGTTTTAAAGATATTCCACTAGATTCATCACCTGAAGCAACACTTGCAAGAGGTAGTGAAGACCCTGTGTAATATGAATAATTTTCATCTTTTAGTGTTATTCTAAATGTTGCAAGGTTTTTATTTGCAACTCCATTTATTTTGAGTTCTGCATCTTCTGTATTAGTCTGTGCTTGAATTTGGTTTATTTTAGCGGTGATTTTTCCATTTTCTTTAGAAATTATTGGAGAAACAGGCGCAAGGAAAATACTTAGAGCAATTATTGGTATTAGTATTTTTGAAAGTTTTTTGCGCATACGCATATTATCTTTATTCTACAACTTTTTTAGTTCTGAAGCTACAAAATAAGGCAAAACATCTTCTTCTCTAAGTAAAATAGTATTATCAGAAACTCTAGTTAAACCAAAAGATTGCCCTTTTGAAATTCCAACATAAACAACTTTTTTATTAAGAGAAATTACTTCTTCTACTGCGGGAACTAAATCAGTGTCAGAACTTAAGAGATAAGCAA
>CAYYJP010000030.1:0-954 GCA_964472285.1 uncultured Gammaproteobacteria bacterium
ATAAAATATAGACTCTTTTTTAATATTTTGAGAACCACATTCAGGACATTTTTTTAGCTTATTCAATTCCTTGTTTGTATCAATTGCTTTATTAGAAAAAAGAGCTCCAAATGGGTTACCGCACATAGCACATCCAATTAAAGCGTTACTTTTCGCTTGTCTTTTTAGATTTTTCTCATCATCCTCTAAATAATGCCAAACTTTACCACACTCATTACATTTACATCTGATTTCTTTAACATGCTTTTTAGGATCAAAATTGCTCCCATTTATCTTCTTCATTCAAAAAGTGAAGAAAATATATTATTTAAGCTTACTCTTTTGATTGTGGGTGTTGAAATTATTATGTTACAATTTCTGTGTCTTGGTTAGGCACTTTTATAGTGAAGATTGATTTTTTAGTTTGTCCAAGAATTCTTTTATACCGATTACTTTTATATCAATTTGATTAGAAAGATAATTCATATGTTTTAGGTTATTGTCTTTTGTAACAAAAAAGTCGCATAAACTTTTCTTAGCTTGTATTATTAACAGTATATCCATAAAAGTAAATCCTTTCTTGGTTAAATTTTCTATTTTCCTATAGTCTTCACTCTCTAGATTAGCAGTATCCCTAGATGAAAATTTCCAAATATCAAAAACTGCTTCATTAACAAATTTTTTTTCTTCAGGTGAAAGGGATATCTCTTTTTTAGCATCACCAAACTCGTTTAGAGAATATCCTGAAGAAATAAACTTTTGTTGTAGTCTCATTTTCATAACCAACTGCCTTAATTCCCACTTATTCCAATAACTCATGAGATTCATAAAACTAACTTTTTCAAATTCATTAAGCAAAAATTTAGATTTTTTAAGAGAGAACTATCCCCTCGCCTCTCTTCAGGCATCCGGTATCGCGGTAGGACTTCCTTGGAATGAGCCGGGCAACAGTGAGGTTGGGCATTTAACTATTGG
>CAYYJP010000030.1:964-2414 GCA_964472285.1 uncultured Gammaproteobacteria bacterium
ATATCAAAAAGAAGTCCAGTAAAACACAAGTGTCTAACATAACCCGATACATTTTAACTAACCAAATAGTCTTCCTAAAATTCCTTTCCTAACTACTCTTCTCCTACTAGAACTTGATCTCCTCTTTTTAGCCAAATCATCACCCTCTTTTTCCTTGTTTATAATAGATTTTGTTTTATTTAAATGTTTCTTGATTTTTTGTTCAGATTTCATCATTTTCTGGTCAAGGAGTATTTTTAGGTCAGAGCTATAGCAATAGGCGATGTAGAAAAAGTCTTGAATAAATAAATTTTAAGCATATCAAGATTATGATTTATTGCCTTGCAATAAATTTGAACTCTTTGCGTGATAAAGAGTTTGGAGCTCACGCTATCCCCATATTTAATTTTTATTGCTGAGAATGTAGACTCTCCATTATTTCTATGATTGTATATCCACGGGTCAAAACAATCCCTCATCTGCTTTCTGTATTTCCCACGAAAGCAGCCCTTCCTTGCAGGGATAATGCTGTAAATCCCTTGTTCTCTGCAAAACCCGTGTATTGCTTCAGAATCATAGCCTTTATCCATTGTTATTAACTCTGGCTTTACTTTTGCTTTCTTAATCAGATATCTGACATCTTTTGTGTCATGGCTCTTTTCCCTTGCTCTTGTTCTCAGGCTCAGCACCTGATTTGTTTTACAATCGCTGAGGATACTAAGTTTGAGTGCTTGTTTTATGGGCTTTTTTCTATCAATCCTTCTTTTGTAGTGCTCACTTGCATATTGCCTGGAAATTCCAGTAGCATCTACAGATGCAAATTCCACTTTTCTCAGCTTTGCTGAGAAAAATAACACCATGTTCAATAAGCTTGCAGAGATTCTCTTTGCGAACTTCTGCAGCGTCGTGAAGTGCGGTATTTTCTTCATAAATAATTCAGCCATTTCTATTGTTCTTCTGTAAGAAAGATGGTATCTCTCTTTTAGGATTAATAACTGAAATATTTCCCAAGAAATATATTTCTTTGGTCCGAAATGGTGCAACCATTTGGGGAAATTAGTGCGTCTTTTAAAAGCGTTAAGTTTTTTTAGTAGTGTTCCTTCTCTTTTTCCATACATTTTGGGTCTCCTCAACCCCCATAAGGGTTGGGGTCACCCTTATTTAAAAAGATTTTCTACATCGCCTTTTTTATAGTAAACTTTATAAAGACTTATTTTTCCTAAATCCTATCCGTTAATACTACTTAATGTAGGAGGGGAAATGAACAAGAATCAAGTTATTGAAACACTAAAGGAATTAAGAAGTAATTCTAAGAAAAGAAAGTTTGACCAAAGTATAGATCTTATTATTAATTTAAAAGAACTGGATATGAAGAAAAGCAATGTTGATACTTTTGTTACTCTTCCTCACTTAAGAGGCAAGGATGTTAAGATTTGCGCTATTGTTGGTCCAGAGCTTGAGAATCAGGCTA